>JBCDHF010000132.1:0-11241 GCA_038750375.1 Cyanobacteria bacterium P01_H01_bin.15 | reverse complement strand
GACCGCCTCTGCCACAGGCTGCGGGTCTGTGGGGGGCTCCTCAACGGGTCCGGCGGATGCCGTGATGACTTCCGCGTCTGCGATTACAGTCTCTTCGACAGACGGTTCAGTAGATTGTTCGACCGGCGGTTCAGGGGATGCCACTGTTGAAATCTCTGCGACGGTCGTAATCGGCGTGACGGGTTCAGAAATCGTAGGGGTTTCCGTTGGCGCTGTCTCCGTAAACGCCACGGGTTGGGCTTCTAATTCCACAACCGGACTAGAGGCGCTCGGAAGTTGAGGCGTGGGGGTATTTTCTAAGGTGGAGTTAATCGTTTCAGTAATGTTGCTGGCGGCTTCTGGGGACTCATCAGCCAACGGATCACTATCATCAAAAATGTTGCCGATAGCGGCAGTGGTCATGAAATAGTAAGCGATGCCGCGCTCAAGGGGTTTTGTCTGAGCACCATACTCCTGAGCCTTCTTCTCCAAAAAGCGGTGAGCAGAGGAACCGGTCAACCCCGCTTCCATAGCGAGATCCATGGGCACAATACAGCCCCGCTGCTCATTGACGAGGTGAAAGAAATGGGGGTCCACTTGCTTACACAATTGACGCCATTGGTAGGTATCCCAAAGGCGCCAGGCTAAAGCCAGGACAAACAAAGCTAACACCAAGGGCCAAGCCGTCAGCAAAAAGACGACAATGGCCGCAATGGGGAGGATTAGGATCAGAGCCCCGGATGCACCGCCGCTGTCTAATACTTTTCCTGTCATAGTTTTCGATCCCAGTTAGGGGCGAATTTGTCAAAGCTACCGGGTGGCGAGTCGCGCTCGAAAATGAACGCGTTCAACCTTCTGGCTGGCTTAGCAATCGCAGAATATTAAATTCAGCCCGCGGTCGCTAACTCAGTGTATAGCAGTCACCACCGTCATAAGGTGAAGGCTGCATGCCAGAACACCCTAGAGTTAGACAACTCAAAATCAGAAGTGCCCTCAGGGATCTGGCGAAAGCTATACGCCACTGAATTTATGCAGATTTAATTAAGTTGGCTAGTTCCAGCCGTCTAAACAAAGCATGACGGGCTTGGGTGGCTAAAGAGTCATCAAGTTTTGTTAACGGAACCGTCTGAGCGTATTTATTTTTCAAGGCTGTTTGCAGCAGCCAGTCGGCAATGAAGGGATTTTTAGGCAGTAGAGGACCGTGGGAATAGGTTGCGATCGCGTTTTGATAGAAAGCGCCTTCGGTTTTGTCTTCGCCATTATTGCCAAAGCCCTTGAGCACTCTACCCAGCGGAGAAACTTTGCCCAGATACGTGCGACCCCCGTGGTTTTCAAAGCCGAGAATGATCGGGGATTCCCCTAACTCGGCCTGCAATTCGGTGGCGAGCTTCGTAGCCGTGACTTCGAAGACCACATTGCCAATGCAGCGGGAGGCATTAAAGCCGGGATGTTTACTGTAAAGATCCAGCAGTCCCAGACCTTTAATCTGCTCTCCTAAAGCCGGCTCGTAATAATGCCCCAGCAGTTGAGGAGAGCCACAGGTAAAGACGCCCGGCGTGCCAGCTTCAATTTTGTCTTTCAACGCTTGGGCCTTGATGCCTTTAAGATCCCGCATCACAATTTCCTGCTGCCGGTCTTGCGCTCCCCCGCCGACGATAGTGTCTACATCCTCGAAGGCTTCTACGCCGCTTTCACGATCCAGGGGTGTAATCGTAATGTCGATGCCACGCCATAGAGCCCGCTGTTTGAGACAAATCACATTTCCGCGATCGCCGTAGGTGCTCATGAGTTTGGGATAGAGCCAGCCGATATTTAATGCATATTCAGTCATATCAATTAAGAAGCTAATAAATATTGATTCAAGCGGTAAGAGAAACTCGTTGCTGTCCGATATACATGCCCGATGGACCTCAAGGACGCGCTACAAAATACCGCGCCCAGTGAGCTGTTGACGCACTTCCAGCATGGCCGAATATGTGGGCAGAATATGCAAGGTTTCGTCAGTCGGGGTTTTCGCTAAAGCCAGTTGAACCGCTTTATTCAGATCTTCTTCGACCAGTAGTTCCAGTTCAGGACTATTCTCCGGACGCCCATATTTAAATCGCAGCGCCATATCAAAGACGCGATCGCCACTGACAATCACCGTGCCTCCAGCCCCTGCCAAATCTTCAAGATCTACGTCCCAAATCCAAGAGACATCGGTGCCATCGGGAATGCGGTCGTTCAGCACAAACAGAGTTGTAGAGGCTTTACCCGCTTTTTTGATTTGATTAACCGCTCGGATAGTTTCGTTGGTACCCACCGGGTTTTTCGAAAGCAAAATGCGCACATGTTTGCCCTCAACCGTTAATTCTTCTGCCCGACCAAACGCCGCTTTAAATCCTGCGATCGCTTCCAAAATTTTGGTATCGGAAAGTCCGATTTCTTGGGCCACCGTTGCCGCAGCGAGGGTGTTGTATTTGTTGTAAACACCAATCAAAACTTGAGGCCACTCGGGACTATCGAGCGAGGTTTTGCCTTTTTTAAAGCCACAGCTTCCACATTGAAACTCACCGAGATGAGACAAATAAACCCCCTCGTAATCCAGGAGTGAACCACAACTCGGGCAGTAAATTGAATCCACCGCATGGGGAATTTCGTCCAGATACAGCTCCGATTCATTTAGCCCGAAAAAGACAGATTTTTGTTCAATGTTTTGTCCCAAATAAGACAAGGTCGGATCGTCAGCATTTAAAACAACAGTGGTTTTTGGCGAATACGCGATCGCATCCTGCCAGCGCTTGGCGATGGTATCGACTTCGCCGTAGCGGTCCAACTGATCTCGGAACAGGTTCAGCGCCAGAATAAACCGAGGTTCACATTCTTTGAGCACCAGAGGCAGCACGTTCTCATCAACTTCAAGAATGGCGTAGTCAACATTGAGATTGCCCACAAAATCGGCATTAGCCAGCAGTGCTGCGACCAAGCCATTGAGCAAATTAGCACCAGTGGCATTGTGAGCAACTTTGGCACCATTCTTTTCCAGCATTTCCCGAAGCAGCAGGGAGGTCGTGGTTTTGCCGTTGGTTCCCACGACTAGAATCACGCCATCGTGAATCTGCTCACACAGCAAAGACAGCAACCGAGGATGGAGTTGACGGGCGATTTGTCCGGGTAGAACGCTGGCCGCGCCTAACTTGAAGAACCGCACACCAGCGGTCACCAATTTGGCGGTCGCCACTGCCAAACTTAAACGAATTCGATCTCCCAACTGCATTGGCTCTGGCCCAGGACTGGGCAAAGGTAAGGTGCTATCCACTAGATTTTGCCTGCTTTAAGCTCAGTTTGCACTTCCTTGACCACACCGAACCTGATCCCGTTCCCAGGCCATTTGTCAAGAACCCGGTCCTGGGGGAACGATGTCTAGAATCAGACCATTCTCAGCAAAGTTGTTGTGCCGTGTTGGATTTGTGTCTATCGGTATCGCGATCTATCCAGAACAGGCGAATAACGGCTTGTCTTTGCTGCGCGCCGCCAATCGGGCTTTATATCAAGCCAAAACAGAAGGGCACGATCGCGTAATTACTGTGGTCTGATGCTTGTCGTCATCTAGTTAGTATGTTGCAGCGATTAGTTTATGACCGTGAATAAATTTCCGTTGGTTTGGGTTCTTATTGGCGTCGCTGGCTCAGGCAAAAGCACAGTAGGTCGCCTCCTATCAGAGCGACTTCAGATTGATTTTATTGAAGGGGACTTGCGTCACTCTCGCTACAATATCCGCAAAATGCAGGCCCAAATACCCCTAGAGGATGTCGAGCGTCAGCAGTGGCTAAATGCGATCGCAGCAGATATTAAACGGGCCGTTGTTTCCGAGCGCGGCATGGTTGTCACCTGTTCAGCCTTGAAGCGAGCTTATCGCGAACGAATTGTATCGGCGGGTCAAGTCCAGCTAATTTGGCTTAACGTGCCTGAGTCGGAGCTACGCAAAAGACTTAATCAGCGCACCAATCATTATCTAAAAGCCGATCTGCTGCCTAGTCAACTGGACGCTTTTGAGACGATAGATCCGCAAGAAAACATCTGGATCGTAGACGGATGTTTATCGCCTCAAGCCATTGTTGATAGCTTGATGGATAAAATAATTGCAAACTTTTCAGTGATGGCAAATCCGTGGTGGCAGAGATATTGAAAATTTGAGCGCGTGGTTTTCCTCACCGTCATGGGCTGATTTTCAAGAGCGAAATCTACTCCATTACGTTAATGAGAATTTTGCGCTAACTCCGGTCGAGAAAGCGCTTGAGATGGTGAGCCAAATCTTGCGATCGCACAATGTCTTGATGCTCGCCCGTGATTGTGATGATATCTATTCTAGAGATAGTCAAAGATCTCCAGCCCATCTGAGGGGCTTCTAAATGAGCAGGTGGTCGAATACTGGCTCTGAAAATTAATACCGGGGCGTTGATAACGGAAAGCTCATAACTTTGCAGTTCATTCAGATTTTTTTGCAGGAGCTCAAATAGTTCTGATGAAAGCTCATCTTGTACGATGTCATCTAAATATGTTTTTTTCCCATAAAGCCAGCGGGCATATTGAGGATGAGAAGAGCGTAACAACCAGTCAAAGCTCCAGAGGTCTAAATAGTACAACCAATTCTTTTTCGCTCGTGTCTGTAAGTTTGCTCGAAATGCGTTCTCTCTTCTTCGGCGCTTTATTTGACGTTGCTTTTTCGTTTCAGGAGTGTTGATCCGGGATACCTGTTTTGCCTGGGATATTTCTTGCCTAAAATACTTACGTTTGATGTAACGAATTTTCGCTGCGACTCGGTCAACGATATACCAGCGAGCAACAGAAAGAAACCGTGGCAAGAGCGGCATAATACGAGTCTTCTTGGGATTACTCGTATCAATGAGGGTCAAAAGGGCAACTTGGTCTCCCTGAAGCTCTAGTTTATGAGCCATAGCCCAAGCGGTTAGACCGCCAGAAGAAAGTCCGAGTAAGGTGTAAGGTCCTTGGGGCTGAACCTGACAAACGAGTTTGATGTAAAGCTGTACTCGCTCTTCCAAAGACGTATTTAAATTGAGGCTGCCATCAGCCCCACGAATCTCAAGGGCATAAATCGGTTGTTCGGGACCTAAATGCCGAGCAAGCGCTTGATAGATTAAGCTATGCCCACCAGCCGGAGGGCAGAAAAATAAAGGAACTTTAGACCCGCTGGTTTGAATCGGGACCAGAGAAGAAGGAGAAAGCCAATTTTCGCTCCGAATAACGGTGGCTAATTTAGCAATAGTCCCGGCTTGAAAGAGGGTTGCGAGGGGCAAGGTGCGACCAAACCGTTTTTCAATTTCTGCAAATAGCTTAACTGCCAGAAGAGAATGACCGCCTAAATCGAAAAAGTTATCTTGCACCCCGATAGGCCGTTTGTTTAACACCTGCTCCCAAATCTTTACCAGTTGTTTTTCTAATTCGTCCTGAGCAGGCACAAGTTTTGCTGTGCCTTGGTATTCTGGTGCAGGCAATGCTCGTTTGTCGACTTTCCCATTCGGGGTTAGAGGAAACTTTTTTAATACAACAAAGCTGTTAGGCAGCATGTAACTGGGTACCAAGGCGGTGAGTTCATGCTTGATCTTTGCGATCGCGTCGGAGTTATCGTAGCCAAGAATCACATAGGCAACTAACTGTTTATTTCCGGGCTCATCTTCCCGAAGTATAATAAGCGCATTCTCAACTTCTGGCATTGACATTAATTGAACTTCAATTTCACCCAATTCAACTCGGAACCCTCTAATTTTAATTTGAGAGTCTTCTCGTCCTAAATATTCAATATTTCCGTCTGATAAACAACGCCCCAGATCCCCGGTTCGATAAAGCCGAACTGTTGGATTAAAAGGAGCCAACACAAAACTTTGTTCAGTTTTCTGGGGGGCATTCCAGTAGCCTTGAGCCAACTGTTTTCCGGCAATACAGATTTCTCCTGGAACGCCTGGCGGAACAGGCTGCAAGCTCTTATTACATAGATAAACCTGCATGCCCTTAGTGGGACGACCGATGGGAACTGTCATCCTGTCATGAATATCTGAGTCCACATCATAAAAGAGACAAGCGACAGTCGCTTCGGTGGGACCATAACTATTAATTAACTTCGGATGATTGCCATAAGTTGTTTGCCACTGCTGTGCGGAGAATAGATTCATCGCCTCGCCACCCACGATGATGAGTCTGACAGAGTCGGGCAAGGGCTGGGCGGTGACCAGATCGTTTAACATGGTCTGCCAGTAAGCCGTTGGGAAATCTAAGACCGTAATGGACCATTGACGACAGTAGTCAATTAATGCAGTCGCTGAGCTTAAGATAGCTTCATTCCGTAGAACGACCGTTCCACCGGCGGCTAGAAAAGAAAAAAATTCTTCGATAGAGGTATCGAAACACAAACTAGTAAATTGAAGTACCCGATCATCTTGAGTGATGTTGTAAACATCGGTGGCTACATTTACGAAGTTAACGGCAGCCCGGTGGGGGATAACAACTCCTTTCGGTTGACCGGTCGAGCCGGAGGTATAAATCATGTAGGCAGGAGCATCGGGGTCACTTGAGGCGGTAAAGCTCTGATTCTGAGGGGGCAGCAAATCCCAGAGCTGATCAAGATAGATGGGCCTTACGTTTTGACTCGTAACGGGTAAAGAATAACCACGATGAGTGATCACACAGCTCATATCCGTATGACTAATCATATATTTTCGTCGTTCTGCTGGATATTCAGGATCCAGGGGTACATAGGTTGCTCCCGCTTTTAATATTCCGAGAATGGATGCGATCGCATCCAGGGAACGGGGCAGATGTACCCCCACCCGGGATTGATGATGGGAGAGATTTTCTCGTTGTAAATAGCTGGCTAGCCGATCTGCTAGGTCGTTGAGCTGTTGATAAGTTAAAGAATGTCCGTCGGGGGCAATGACTGCTGGCTTGTCAGGCTGAATGCTTACGTATTTTTCAAAGAGATGATGTAAGCAGGATATTTGAGCATCATTCAACTCCTCTGAATGTTCCACCTTACATTCAATGGGAGCTATGCGATCGTTTTCGACGAGAGGAAGAGTTGCCAGTGGCTGCTTGAAATTATGTAATAGAGCGGAGAGAAAGTATAAGTACTCCTTGAAAACCGCTTCCGTTGTGATTGGTTCTAGGACTTTAGGATCAGAAACTACCCAAACATAATGAAGATCGGGTGAGAATGCAACTGTTAACTGACTGTTTTCGATTAGCGTCAGTTCAGCCAACGACAATCCAGTCGTGATCCCAATTCCAACCTGAAGGGGCTGAAGCTCCGACTGTTTACAGATTAGATCGCGAGCGTAGGTTTGATGCTGACGGAGTGCAGCTAACTGTTTTTTTCCCTCATTCCAGTTCATTTCTCCAGATTGCTGGCTATCGATAGACCAGCGCAAGGGAACACACGTTGCAAAAAAATCAGATAGTATATTTGGATTACCAGCACCAATATCAAATCCTAGACAAACGGTATTAACCTCTAATAATCGTGATAGATAGACGGCAAATGACCACGTCAAGAAGTCCTGAGGACTTTCTGCTAAATTCTGAACAATTATCTGATGAATAACTGTTTGCTGCAGGTTTAGTTGGAATCGGACTAAATTCTCAACGGCAGGAATTTTAAAGGATTGTTGAGTCGGGAAAATAGTGGGTTCCCAGGACTGAAGTTGGGATATCCAGTATGGTTCATGGGAAAAGAGTCGACGCTCTGTATCACCTAGATTTGTGAGTAAATCAGAGGCATAGGATGAAAGTTCCCTTCCTGAGCGAAGATGATGAAGCGAAATCGCTGTTGAGAATGGAACGTCGCTTCCTTCTAATGTAGAAATTTGATCAATTTCCAAGCTGCCATCAAACAAGGCAATCTGAATTTTCTCCGAGGATACTGAAATTACAGTTCCCGGCACTACTCCGACAGAGTGCTCTCGGGTGTGGGCCTCGAGTATTGCGTAGAAAGTTCCCTCAATAAAGAGCTTAGGATACCCCAACACAGATGACGAACTACCAAAATCTAGGCACCTAATCAATCGGTCAACCTGGGCGACAGGCATATTCCAGCAAACTAAATTCCCTGGACAGGGTCTTTGTATAAGTGAATAATAAGTTCGTTTTTCTACTTCTTGAGATGTGAGCTCTAAGTTAGGGAGAATTAGTTTGTGGGTGAGCGTCTTAAATGACTTAATAGCTGCTTGATAGCACTTTAAATTTAGAGAAAGTGCCGTTTCATTTGGCTCTACCGAAAATATTTCTTGCTGTAGAATCTCTCCGGTATCGATTCCGGCTTCCATGAGATGCCAGGTAATTCCATACTGAGTTTCTCCGTTGTAGATTGCCCAGGTTGGCGCATAAATCCCTGCATATTTTGGTAACGGTCCATCGTGAAAATTAATCGCTCCCCGTTTTGGTAGTTTCAACACCTCGGAAGAAAGAATTTTAAGATTAAAGATGCTGAATAAATAATCAAAGGACTCTTGTGATAAAAACTCGACGATATCCTCTTCTGCTGAGATAAGGGGAATGCCCTGACTCTCTGACCAGATGTTTAGCTCAGGCATATTCTCAGAAATAATGCCGTGAATAATGTGCCCCTGCTGTTGTAGATACTGAGCGCAGGGCAATAAAAATGATCCCTGGCCGATTAGGTAACAGCTAAATGCTTGCGTTTGAGATAGTAGCGGGATCTTCTTTATGGGTATCCTATCCCCATCAGAAGATAGGATTTCAGACAATAAATATTTGTAGTGAGCGGTTAATTTCTCGATCGTAGAGCGCTCAAATAAATCCGTATTGTACTGCCAAAATCCCCGAAGTTTTTCCTGCTCGTCTTTAAGGTTGATCTCAAGGTCAAACTTGGCTGTTCCAGTATTGAAATCAAGAGATTGCCAATATATTGTTGTTTTGGTCTTGGGCTGAAGCCCGAACAGGATCTGGAACAAAGGAGTAACACTAGGATCTCTTGGCGGTTGAAGTTCGTAGACTAGCTGATCGAAAGGGATGTCTTGGTGGCGATAGGCATCAACAGCAGTCTCTCTTAATTGTAGAAGTAGAGTATCGAAGGTAATGTCTGAGGAAAGGTGGCATCTCAAGACCAATGCATTGGCAAAATAACCGATCAAGGATTCAGTTTCCGGCCGAGTCCGATTGGCGATGGGAGTCCCTACCGAGATATCAGTTTGTCCTGAATAGCGAAAGAGCAAGACCTGAAAGGCGGCGAGTAACGTCATAAATAACGTACATCCATGCCTCTGGCTAAATTCTCGTAATTGATGGGTTGATTCGCTATCTAAAGACCAATAAATGCGATCGCCGTTATTGGTTTTGATTGCTGGTCTCGGGTGATCTGTCGGAAGCCCCAATTGGGCCGGTTGCCCAGCTAATTTCTGCCGCCAATACTTGATTTGTTTTTGGGCTCGCTCTCCAGTTAACCATCGTCTCTCCCAATGGGAAAAATCTGCATACTGAATAGGAAGGTTTGCTAAAGGTGAGGAGTGTCTGTTTAAAAAGGCGTCGATTAAGGTCTCTAGCTCTTGTATAAAAAGACCTTCAGACCAGCCGTCAAATATGATGTGATGAAATGTCAATAACAAAACATACTGGCGATCGCCGAGGATTAATAATTGACCTCGAACGAGGCAATCCTGGGTGATGTCAAACGTTTTTTTTGCTTCTTGAGTGGCCAGTTCTTGGACACGATGCTGTTGTTCTGGGGAGGATAAAGATCTTAGATTAATTCTCTCCAGCGCTAGCTGAAAGTCCTCGATAATTTCAACTGTCGGCTCTCCATTAACTTCTGGAAACCGCGATCGCAAAACCTCGTGACGGCGGAGAATTTCGTTGAGGGCACGTTCTAAAACGTCAATTTTCAGGTCGCCCTGGAATGATAGAAAGCAGGGACGATTGTAAGCTGCGCTGTCAGACTCAAGTCGGTAGAGCAGCCACATTCGTTGTTGGGCAAAAGAGAGAGCTGCTTTCTCTCCAGTGGGTCGCGGTGCAATCTGACTCTGCTTCTGCCGCAACTTTTGGGCCAGCTGCCGACGTTGTTCTGGGCTGAGTTGAGAAAGGCGATCGCGAAAAGAGGCCATGATTAATCGTAGGCTCGCAGGCGCGAGGAGTTATCGAGGGAGCGTTGAAGAACTTGGTTGCAATTGGACAAGCCGCGCTCGCTCAATCTACCATCTGCCTGGGAAAGTCGCTCCATTTCAGCGGTGATGGCTGCTTGGGCGGCAAAGAGACAGGGCGTACTGTAATTTACGAGGGAAACGCCAGCATTGTTGAGCTCTGTCAACGTGCAAGTCGGTGATTTGCCGCCTGCAATTTGATTAAACACGATGGGAACTGAGACTTCTGACTTGAGGGTTTTCAGAATGCCTAAATCCTTAATACCGTCTGCCAGGACTGCATCTGCGCCGATATTGGCATAGTGCTTACACCGCTGGATTATCTCCGGTAGTTCTGTGGCATCGGTGCGGGCCACAACGAACAGACGATCACGAGCGGCAAGAACGTTGGTCAGCTTTTTCCCATAGCTATCGGTATCGAGTAACTGCTTGCCATCAACATGACCGCAGCGGCGAGGCCGTTTTTGATCCTCCAAAATGACGCCTGCAGCACCCAGTTGTTCCAGCTGCCGAACCACATGGCAAGCAGTCTGGACGTCTACATACCCATCGTCAATATCGACCAAGAGAAGGTGCTCCGGGAGAATGGTGCGGAGGCGCTGCACAAAGTTCACCATGTCAGCCCAGGCAATAAATCCAATATCCGGTAAGCCATAGTAGCTAGCGCCAAACCCATAGCCGCTCAGGAACAGGGTCTGATAATAGCGTCCTGCGATCGCCGCAGAAAAGGCATCATAAACGCCCATAAACGGAATAGTTTCCGCCGAACCCAGAAGAGAGCGAAGCCGATCGCCGGAGTGCTTAAGCATAGCCACTGATTGAGGTTGAGTTTCCGACACTATTGTCGGACATCTTGTCCCAAGCGCCGCCTTTCGAGGGATGAAAATTCTTTAGTCATCTTTACTCAGGACGGCGCTTTAGATAACGAGCTCAATCTTGAGATCGCACAACGCGTTGCTGCTCTAAAGTTGGATTAGTTTTCGTGAATAACGTGAAGATACTGAGCTAACTGCCTTGCCAACTTAGGAGAAGTCACAATTGTATGGTGGCTTCCAGAAATAGGAATAACTTTGAGCTCTCTTCGAGCAAACGGCTCCCAGCCCAAGGTGAAGTTGAT
>JBCDHF010000131.1:0-11260 GCA_038750375.1 Cyanobacteria bacterium P01_H01_bin.15 | reverse complement strand
TGAAAAATTTACTGTTGGCACCGGAATTCAAGCAGAGTATTCTCGATCGCCAAGCCGCCTGGCGAGACGTGCTCTCAGTCTCGAATCAGCTAGGCATTTCAGTGCCCGCGTTCAGTGCTTCCCTCGACTACTTTGATGCTTACCGTCGTGATCGTTTACCCCAAAATTTGACGCAGGCACAGCGCGATTACTTCGGCGCACATACTTATGAGCGGATTGATCGCCCCCGGGGAGAAACCTTCCACACGGAGTGGATGGAAGACTAATGGGCCGAGCAAGAGGGAGGAGAAACGCTAAACGTTAAACCGAAAGAGTAAAACATCCCCCTCTTGCACTTCATACCCCTTGCCTTCAGCACGTACTAAACCCTTTTCTTTAGCCGCATTCATGCTGCCATTATCGACCAGGTCTTGATACGAGACTGTTTCAGCCCGAATAAATCCTCGCTCGAAATCAGAGTGAATCACCCCTGCTGCCTGGGGCGCTTTCATCCCAGCAATAATAGTCCACGCTCGGGTTTCTTTCGGTCCTGTAGTGAGATAAGTTCGCAGCCCTAACAATTCATACGTTGCTCGAATCAATGATTGTAAACCGCCTTCCTCAACATCTAAAGATTCAAGAAAATCAGCGCGATCGGTAGGCTCTAATTCCACAAGTTCCGCTTCCACTTGGGCCGATACAATCACGGTTTTAGCATTCTCTGCTTCTGCGATCGCAGACACCGCTTTGACCCAATCGTTACCTGTCGAGAGCTCGCTTTCTTCAACATTTGTGGCATAAATAATGGGCTTGAGCGTCAACAGACCCATATGCTTCACTAGGTCTAAATCTTCATCTTCCAGCTCAACTAAACGTGCGGGTTGACCGTCATTGAGAGCTCCTAAAATCTTCTCCAAAACGACTAGCTCAGCCTGCGCCTCTTTATCGTTTTTCTTAGCTTGTTTGCGCAGACGATCGCACCGCTTTTCTACCTGAGCTAAATCAGACAGCGCCAGCTCCAGATTAATCACCTCAATATCGCGAGCGGGATCCACTGACCCGGCAACGTGAATGATGTCGTCATCATCAAAGCAGCGAACCACATGGACAATGGCATCTACCTCTCGAATATTGGCTAAAAATTGATTTCCGAGACCTTCCCCTTTACTCGCGCCCTTCACCAAGCCAGCAATATCCACAAACTCCATCCGAGTAGGCAAAATATTGTCGGATTTTGAGATCGAAGCTAAGACTTCTAAACGGGGATCAGGAACAGCGACTACACCAACATTGGGCTCAATCGTACAAAACGGAAAATTCGCGGCATCAGCCTTGGCATTTTGGACCAGCGCATTAAATAAAGTGGATTTACCAACATTCGGCAGTCCAACAATTCCGGCTCTCAGCATCGATTCGCTCTTCTAAAACAAACGGTTTTCATTTTATAGTGCTTAGCGCTCTGTCCCCCAGCATGTGATTCAGAGTCAATTCAAGCGGCTAGAGCCGATGAGCGATATATTTTTCCACTATCAATTTTGCTGTAAATTGGTTAACCTCAATAAATTGTCCCAATGCAAACAGCGAGGAACGTTAGCATAAATTAAATTGACTTTAGTCTTTAACTCAGCCAGCATCCTATGTTTCTCCAAGAATTACAGCCCTTCACGAAGGAACTATTAAGTCAACCGCTAGCTTTTCTAGGCGGTTTTTGTTCGGGTGTATTCAAACTCGATCCCAATGATGATCCCCTGCGCGGTTGGCTCTCTAAGCAAGGCGTAGCCACAACTTCTTCAGACTCGACTGCCGATCTCACGGATAATGGCAACGGTCCTCAATCCATCACAATTGAGTAAGTCTACTCAAGACCAGTCGAATGCTTAGCCGGGAGACATTGGATTCCCGATTCTAGACAGCTGCCCCTTTACGAAAACGCTACTTAGTTCGCAAACTAGTAGCGTTTTTGAGTGTTTCAGCCCTGTCTGCCACCCAAAATCACCACCCACTAAAAACTTTTGTTAAAAAAAATAGCCAAGTTACGGCAACTCTGAAACTCATCTAAAGTTATTTACCTTCCCCAAATAACCGTTCCTACGATGAATGAGTTCCTGGCAATAATAGCCGGAAAACTTGAATCTAGGGAGGGTTTATCCTTGTCCGATTTAACCTCGCAGCTTACCGAAGGGTTCAGCTTGGATCGAGACTGCACAACCCTGACTCGTCACGTCTTACAGCAACTGCATAGCTTTGGTCCGGATGCGCAGGATATCAGTGCCATCATGAGTCGCCTTGCTTTGGCCGCCAAACTGATTACCCGCCGGTTAAGTCGAGCAGGCTTAGTCGCGGGAGCGCTAGGGTTTACTGGCTCAGAAAATGTGCAGGGTGAGTCCGTTAAAAAGATGGACATCTACGCCAACGACGTATTTATTTCCGTTTTTAAGCAAAGCGGATTAGTCTGTCGTTTGGCTTCAGAGGAAATGGAGAAGCCCTACTACATTCCAGAAAACTGCCCCATTGGTCGCTATACCCTGCTTTACGACCCCATCGATGGCTCATCGAATGTTGATATCAACCTGAATATAGGCGCTATTTTCAGCATCCGCCAGCAAAGTGGTGAAGACCTCGACGGCGAGGCGAAAGATTTATTGAGTCAAAATGGGCGGGAACAAGTAGCTGCAGGTTACGTGTTATTTGGGCCCGCTACTGTATTGGTCTATTCCCTAGGCAATGGAGTTCATTCCTTTTTTTTGGATCCCAGTCTGGGCGAGTTCATTTTGGCTCAAGAGAATATTCGAGTCCCCAGCCACGGGCCGGTATACAGCACTAACGAAGGTAATTTTTGGCAATGGGACGAATCGTTTCGAGACTTTACCCGTTACGTCCACCGACATGAAGGATACACCGCTCGTTACAGCGGTGCCTTAGTCGGGGATTTTCATCGTATTTTGTTGCAGGGCGGCGTATTTCTCTACCCCGGGACGGTTAAAAAGCCGCAGGGAAAACTTCGTTTGCTGTATGAGTCTGCACCGTTGGCCTTTTTGATGGAGCAAGCGGGTGGCAAAGCGAGTACTGGCACCCAAGACATTTTGGATATTGTTCCTAACGAATTACACATGCGCACCCCGTTAATCATTGGCAGTGTTGAAGATGTCGAGTTAGTGCAATCCTTTATCCGTGATCGCGAGATTCGGGATTCAGCCTAATCGAGCATTTGCGATTTTGCATGACGCTAAATTCTCGACGGCCTCAGTTTGTTTTTACTTCAGTCAGCTTTTTAATCAGGAGATCTTGTTTTATGAGTACAACCACCAACCCAATCTTGGCGATCGAGCAGCAATTCGGTCAAAGCATTTGGATGGATAATCTCAGCCGGAACATTATTGAATCCGGCGAATTGAAGTCCCTCATCGCTGAGCGGGGAGTCGTTGGCATTACTTCGAATCCAGCCATTTTTGAAAAGGCGATCGCAGGCAACCAAATCTACGATGCGGATATTGAAACTGGCATTCGTGGCAACCGCTCTGTAATGGAGATTTATGAGTCATTAGTTTTTCAAGATATTCGTAACGCTTGCGATGTTTTTCAAGATGTTTACCAAGAGAGCAAGGGTCTTGATGGGTATGTAAGCATCGAAGTCCCCCCTAATATCTCTGGTGATACCGAGCAAACTATCGCCGAAGCCCGACGCTATGCCACTGCGATCGGTCGAGATAACGTCATGATTAAAATTCCCGGTACCCCAGAGGGACTTCCGGCGGTTGAGCAAGTGATTAGCGAAGGCATTAATGTTAACGTCACGTTACTCTTTTCCGTCCAAAGTTACATCGATACGGCGTGGGCTTACATTCGCGGTTTAGAAAAGCGGGTCGCTGCCGGACAAGACATCAGCAACATTAGTTCGGTTGCTAGTTTCTTCTTGAGTCGGATTGACGTCAAAATCGACAAGCTGCTGGATGCCCAGATTACTGGTCTTGACGACAGCACAGCCGAACAAGCGGTCTTTTTGAATAACCTCAAAGGCAAAATTGCGATCGCAAATGCGAAATTGGCGTATCAAGAATACAAAGAGATTTTTAGCAGTGATCGCTGGAAAGCCTTAGTGAATAAGGGTGCAAACGTACAACGGCTGCTCTGGGCGAGCACTGGCGCGAAAAACCCAGAATATAGCGACGTTATGTACGTAGACGAACTGGTCGGTCCTGACACCGTCAATACTTTGCCCCCAGCGACCATTGAAGCCTGCGCAGATCATTGTGATCCCGCCAGCCGCATTGAGAGCGACTTAGCGGCGGCCTACGCTGCGATCGATGGGCTCGAGGACGTGGGCATCAATCTCGACAACATCATGGCTGAGTTGTTAGCTGAAGGTATCGATAAATTCATCAAACCATTTGACTCCCTCATGGAATCCCTGAGCGGCAAAGTCAAGCTGTTAGCGACTCGCTAAGGTCCCAATAAACTGCAGAGGGAAGAGAGATTAACAGTGCTTTAATCTCTCTTCCCTAAAAAAAATTTCTCCATCTTTTTTTCATTATTTGTGGGTGTTCCTGCCCAGGTTGCTTTCATGGTCATTCTTGCAGAAAATCCACTCCGGGTCGGTCTGCGTCAAGAGCGCACACCAGAACCCTTGATTCTCACGATTTTTGGGGCCTCAGGAGACTTGACCCAGCGTAAGCTTGTCCCGGCCCTTTATCAATTAAAACTGGAAGGACGCTTACCCGCCGAGCTGACCATTGTGGGCGTTGCCAGACGGGAATGGAGCCACGAATATTTCCGGGAGCATATGCGCCAGGGAATTGAAGAATTTGGCAATGGTTTGCAATCAGAATCTGCCTGGCAAGATTTTGCGGAAGGCTTATTTTATTGCTCCGGCAACATGGATGAACCAGAGAGTTATCAAAAGCTCAAAATCTTCCTGGAAGAGCTAGACGGGCGTCGAGGCACCCTGGGCAATCGCGTCTTTTATCTAGCGGTTTCTCCCAAATTTTTCCCCCCCGGTCTCAAGCAACTGGGCGCAGCAGGGATGGTGGATGATCCGCAAAAAACCCGGATCGTTATTGAAAAGCCCTTTGGGAAAGATCTGGGCAGTGCCCAAGCTCTAAATCGCGTAGTTGGGGAGGTCTGTCGCGAAGATCAAGTTTATCGCATCGATCACTATCTCGGTAAAGAAACAGTCCAAAACCTAATGGTGTTTCGCTTTGCCAATGCAATCTTTGAGCCCATTTGGAATCGGCAATTCGTAGATCATGTGCAAATCACCGTTGCGGAAACAGTCGGTGTAGAAGAACGAGCGGGCTATTACGACTCATCAGGCGCATTGCGAGATATGGTGCAAAACCACTTATTACAGCTGATGTGCCTCACTGCAATGGAGCCGCCCAATGCATTTAATCAAGACAGCATTCGCAACGAGAAAGTCAAAGTGCTGCAAGCCATGCGCCTAGCACATGTCAACCATCTGGAGAAATCGGCAATTCGAGGACAGTATGCCAAAGGATGGATGAAAGGCAAGCCGGCCGCAGGCTATCGGGAAGAACCGGGCGTCAATCCTGAATCTTTAACCCCGACATTTGTCGCCTTAAAGCTGGAGGTCGATAATTGGCGCTGGAAAGGGGTGCCCTTTTACCTGCGGACCGGTAAACGACTGCCCAAAAAAGTGACTGAAATTTCTATTCAATTCCGGGAAGTTCCGCTACTTATTTTTGAATCCGCGGCTCAGCAAACCAATCCCAATGTGCTGTCTTTGCGAATTCAACCAAACGAAGGAATTTCTCTGCGCTTTGAAGCCAAAATGCCCGGTACAGCCTTACGGACTCGCTCAGTTGATATGGACTTTAGTTACGGGAATTCTTTCGGCGTTGCGACAGCGGAAGCATACCAACGACTTCTACTGGATAGCATGTTGGCAGATCAAACACTATTTACCCGTGCCGACGAAGTTGAAGAAGCCTGGCGAGTTGTCACACCGATTCTATCGGCCTGGGAAGCGCCGGCCGATCCCAATAGCATTCCTCAATATGAGGCAGGCACTTGGCAACCGACCGAAGCTGAATTTCTGATGAACCGCGATGGTCGCCGCTGGCGGCGATTGTAAAGGCAGCAATTCATTAAGCGTCTAGTGATTCAGCCCATTTCAACCTCTCATCACCCACCGACATGCCGTCAGGACACTGCGAATCATGATCACTTCTATGCCTCTGGTTTCTCTCCAAGAACCCAAAGATGTTTCGATTGATGACATCGAAGCCGAACTTGAACAGGTCTGGCAGATGCAAAGTGGCGAAGATGGAGCCACTGCGACCCGTGCCACGACTTTCAGCATCATTATTTACGAACCGGACGAAACTCAGCCACTGCTATCTGCGCTCGGTTTTTATACGGGACCCGTCGATGGCATTGCCGGCTCGCGAACCCAGGCCGCAGTGACCGCTGCCCAAAAAGCCTACGGTTTCCAGGAATCCGGTATGATGACGCCGGCATTTGAGCAGAGACTGCGCCAAGAGTATCAAAACGCCAAAGAAGCGGGCAATATTAGCGAAACAGCCCGAGCGGTTGTCCAACAATACTCGCCAGACGTCGGAGGGAGCATTGTTGCAGATGCGATCGCAGCCTCGAATCCTTGCCGCATCATCACCCTATGCCCCATTCAAGGTGAAGATGAAGGGGTTACGGCGCAAGTGTCGGCGTACTGTCCCATTCAGAAGAAGAGTAAAACGAGTAATCTTGTTTGCTGTGAATACATCACGTTGCGTGGAACGTCTGCCGCTCTTGAGCGCATTGGAGGGGTTGTGGCAGCACTAACCGTAAGCGGTCTACCCAAATATGTGTGGTGGAAAGCGTGCCCTGAACCCGACTACGGTTTGTTCAAACGCCTTAATCAATTCTGCGACAGCTTTATTTTCGATTCCAGTACCTTTAATCAACCCCAAAATCATCTGGTCCAACTCAGTAGCTTAATTGCCCAAGGAGCTAGCGTTGCGGATCTCAACTGGGGTCGACTCTCAGCCTGGCAAGAGTTAACCGCTGAAGCGTTTGACCCGCCTTCCCGCCGCTCGGGACTCCTCGAAATAGATCAAGTCACCCTGGACTATGAAAAGGGAAATCCCGCCCAGGCATTCATGTATCTAGGGTGGATTGCAAGTCGTCTGCAATGGAAACCGATTGGCTACAAATATGAAGGAGGCGACTACGACATACGCCGAGTGAAGTTTCTATCATCAGAGCAGCGAGAAATCTCGGCTGAACTAGCCGCCATTCCTACCGCTGACTTTGGAAGCATTTTAGGGGACTTGATTAGTTTGCGCTTATCGTCCACTAATCTACAAGCAGACTGTTGTACTGTTCTCTGTTCAGAAACCACTGGCTGTATGCGAATGGAGGCGGGTGGCGGCGCTCAGGCCTGCAGTATTCGCCAAGTTTCACCCTTACAAGATCAAGCCACCGATCAACTATTAGGTCGTCAGTTACAACGGGGCGGTATGGATTCTCTGTATGAAGAAAGCATGGCTGTCACGCACCATATTTTGCAGTTAGCTGACTAAATCGGCGCTTAGGTTTCCGACTCCATCAAAAGTTCTTTGAGCTATACGGGCAGTTACACTGTCCGTTTTTTGTGGCTATGGCCTTGATAATTGCAGGCGATCGCAGTGGCTCCGGCAAAACGACCGTAACGTTAGCCATGCTTGCCTATTTGCGATCACAAAATCTCAATGTTCAACCCTTTAAAGTGGGTCCCGATTACATTGATCCGATTTGGCATCACGCGATCGCAAACATTTACTCCCGCAATCTAGATCCGGTACTGACTAGCGAGGACTATGTCAAACGCTGTTTTATTTACCATGCCCAGCGGGCTGACTATGCTCTGATTGAAGGGGTGATGGGTCTCTTTGATGGCATTAACTGGCGTCCCGAGGGCAGTGGTTTAACGCCAGCCACTAATTATGCAAGCACTGCCCACATTGCGCAATTGCTCCAACAGCCTATTTTGCTCGTCATCGACTGTGCCAAACTCTCGGGCTCTGTCGCAGCTATTGTTGTAGGCTATCGGTCCCTAAATCCCGACTTAAAGCTGGCAGGTGTCATCCTGAATAAAGTCGGTAGTGATCGCCATCTCGATCTCCTTAAACAAGCCCTAAAACCCTTAAGTATTCAAATATTGGGAGTCATTCGACGCAAACAATATCTAGCCTTACCCGAACGCTACTTAGGATTAGTGCTACCCGGGGAACTCTCAAACCCACCCACTCAGTGGCAGGCACTTGCCCATCTAGCGACCCACTGTTTTGATTGGCCCCGCTTACTCCCTCAACTAAGCTCTCCTAAACGACCCACCATACCCCTCAATCTCAACCACTCTCTGGTGAAGTCAGTCAAAGTTGCGATCGCAAAAGATGACGCCTTTAATTTTTATTATTCCGACAACCTAGATCTCCTCGAAGCCTTAGGCGCCGAGCTATGCCCCTGGAGTCCGCTTCACGATAAGTATTTGCCTCCCCACACTCAAGGTATCTATATCGGTGGAGGCTACCCGGAACTCTTTGCGGGGTCACTCAGTGAGAATCACTCTGGAATCGCATCACTGCGACATGCTATCGAGAAGCAGATCCCCGTCTTTGCCGAATGCGGCGGATTAATCTACCTAAGCCAAGGACTGACCGATGCTCAAGGGACCTATCATCCCTTAGTCGCTAGCTTGCCCATACAAACCAGCATGCAATCTTCCCTGACTTTGGGGTATCGGCAAGTGTTTGCGCAGCCACAACAGCGCTCTTGGTTCAGAGCGTCAGACATCCTGACTGCCCATGAATTCCATCGTTCTCAGACACCTACCCCCCCTGCCCAACCGTTATTTAAAACCCAAACCCTTCATCACCCAGCACGAACCCATTATTTAGGCTGGCAATCCGATACGCTTCATGCCTCCTATTTGCATTTCCATTTTGGTAGCAGTCCGCAGATTTGGGGACGTTTCTTAGAACAATGTGCTCGTTCTGAAAGGCTGTGCTAAATTGAGGGCGTATAAATAAACCCTAACCAATCAAGAAGACAGGAGGTGATGCTCATGAAAGATGGTAGTAGACGCATGGGCCGCCTAGTTGTAATGAATCGGCTGTGCGCCGGGGCTGTTCTCTAAATTTAGATTGACTGAGTTTTACTTAGTTATCTAAGTGGTCGGGTTTCTCCCGGCAGTCAGATTCAACTAGGATAGGTCCGCTAGACCGCGCTTAGAGATAAGTTTTGACTTTTCAAAATTTTCTTTAAGCGCGGATAGTTTTTTTTTAGGGGAGGTCGAGTCCACTTTCCCATGCTTAAACGCCCCAATCAAGGTTGTTTGGGTATCAAATTAAAAGTCGACACTATTTTTGACAAAAAAGCGATGCCACTGGGCTAAGTGTCCTTTAATACACAATTCCAGAAACAACGAGTTAAATTAGGAAGGTGTGATCAATCACTAGTTATAGGTGTGAGGTAATCAAGTAATGTTAAAGCCAAACTGGAAACTATGGCTATCCGCTTCTTTAGTCGGAGCGGCCTCCTTGATGGTTGGGCAATCTGTTAATGCTCAACAAGCTACTAGCAATGACGTAATGTTGCAGCAGCTTAATAGCTACAGTCAGGAAGGCAGTGGCAGTAGCTCTGTCAGCCAGGTTCAGAGCGTTACCCAGTTGAGCGATGTATCTCCCGGCGACTGGGCGTATGAAGCACTCACCAATTTGGTTGAGCGTTACGGCTGTATTGAGGGTTATCCTAACCGTACTTTCCGGGGAAATCGGGCAACAACCCGTTATGAGTTTGCTGCTGGTTTGAACGCTTGTTTGAATTCTATTGAGCGTTTAATTGCCAACAGCGAAGCCGTTCTCCGCGAAGATATCGCAGCGCTACAGCGACTCATCCAAGAATTTGAAGCTGAACTGGCAGCTTTAGGTGCTCGCGTTGACAATTTAGAAGGTCGCGTTGCGTTCCTCGAAGATCACCAGTTCTCCACCACAACTAAACTGTCCGGCGAAGTAGTCTTCGCAGTCTCCAATGCCTTTGCTTTCCGCGATCGCGTCGATGACAGCCAAGTCGTTTTTCAGGATCGGGTTCGTTTGAACTTCATCAGCAGTTTCACTGGTAAAGACCAGTTGAACACTCGTTTAGATGCAGGCAACGCAACTTTCTTTGACGAGCAAACTGACCAGGGTGCATTTACCTTCAATTTTGACAATGGCAACAATGTTGAAATTGGTTGGTTGGCTTACTACTTCCCCATTGGTGACAAAGTTCAGGTCTACCTACCTGCAGCGTTCCCCTTATGGCAAGATTTCGTACCGACGATAAGTCCTTTGTTGGATGACTTTACTGGCGCAAGTAAAGCATTGAGTAGCTTCGCTGAATCCAGCCCGATTTATAAAATTGGTTTGGCTGCTGGCGGCGGTATCGGTGCAAACTTCTTCGCATCAGATGTATTCACTGTCAGCGCAGGTTATTTTGCAGATGCATCCTTTAGCCCAGCTGAAGGCGATGGCTTATTCAATGGTCCGTATTCTGCCTTGGGTCAAATTACCGTGACACCCACTGAAGACCTTCAATTCGCAGCGACCTATGTTCGCGGCTACTTTGACGGCGAGGATTCAATCTTCGACACCGGCGTAGGTACTTTAAACGCCCGCGACCCCTTCGGTGAAGCAAGCACAACTAATTCCTTTGGCTTGCAAGCTTTCTATCAGATCTCTGACTCTATCGGTGTGAACGCCTTTGGTCTTTACACTGACGTTACCAGTGAAGAGTCTGATGAAGATGGTGAAATCTGGTCCTACGGTATCGGTTTGGCATTCCCTGACCTTGGAAAGGAAGGCAACTTGGGTGGCTTAATCTTCGGTGCTGAGCCTTACTTAGGCGAAAAAGACGATGTTGCCCTACATGCAGAAGGGTTCTACAAGTACCAAGTTAATGACAACATTTCTGTCACACCTGGTATTGTCTACATCTTTGCACCAACCAACGGCGGCAATCCTGCAGCCGAAAACGGTTCTGGTACTCTGTTAGGCACCATCCGGACAACGTTCACGTTCTAGGAATGTAGACCGTCTATCAGCAAGTAGCACTAGCTGAAGCTGGCTTGCCTTAAATAAGCAAAGAGCCCTTCTGAAGATTTTCGGAGGGGCTTTTTGTTGGGAGTTTAATTTATCGTCTTCGCCAAATCGTTTGGAGAACTCATAATTTTGAGTTGCTCAACTTTAACAGTTCTACTCACACACAGGCATCCTATAAAGGTGGTAACTACCTTATAAAAAAGCGG
>JBCDHF010000130.1:0-11282 GCA_038750375.1 Cyanobacteria bacterium P01_H01_bin.15 | reverse complement strand
GGTTCTGGCTGACTATCCGCCCAATCGCGCACCGTCATAATTAGCGCTTTGGTCATATTGGTTTCGTGCATAAACCCTACGGTTGATAAATTTGACCCAGTTTGCGATTCAGAACTTTCAGTAAGTTGCTCGGCATTAATCTAAACAGCCTTGATAGCTCGTTGACTATATTCAGCGAACTTCTCGATCAAGTCGCCAAATCTTAATCCCAAATTCGGGTAAGCGAGAGAGCAAAGGGCGGGAGTACATTCTTGCCAGACAATGTTTCCGACTGCTCCAAACTTTCAACCTCTCTGCCAGGACGATAAACTTCAACTCGCTTATTCTGCATGTCGATAAGCCAACCCAAACGCGCACCGTTTTCGAGATATTCCTGCATCTTGGCTTGTAGAACCGTCAATCGATCCGTCTTAGAGCTCAGTTCAATCACAAAATCAGGACAGAGTGGCGCAAAGCCCTCTTTTTCCACTTGAGTCAAAGCATTCCAACGTTTCAGCTGCACCCAAGACGCGTCCGGAGCACGGGTTGCACCATTCGGCAGCTCAAAACCCGCAGAAGAATCGGAGGCCACACCTAAACCCGGATTCGCCTCGGCCCAAACCCAGAGCGGGGCGCTAATGATGAGATTAACTCGACCTGATTCACTGCCCGCTGGGGGATTCACAATCAGTTCTCCTGCTCTGGTGCGCTCTAATCGTAAATCAGCGTTTTCCGCTGCGATCACAGAAAATTGCTCTCTTGTAACAGTAATGGGTATTTCTGGTAAACGAATAGAAAGTTGCATCGTCAAGTCCGGAACTCGTAATGCCAGTCTATCAATGTAGTTTTAGGTTCTAGGCTTACGGCTGATAAACCTGACCGAGTTTGCGATCACACATTATTTCCACTACCAAATCCGCTGCACTGCCCGGTTGAGTTAAAGGCGAGATAAAGAGCTCTGGATGGAGCGATCGTCAGAAGTATTCTACAAATTCAGCAATTTCGCGATCGCACATGCCCGCTTTCCCTGGGCAATCATCTTTTGCTCGGCTTCCTGTCGCCACTGTTTACTCAGGCGAAAATCTTTGGGATTCAAAATAATCAAGCGATCCAGCAATTGCCAGATAGCCTGATACGCCCGTAAATTATCGTTACAAACCTGGGCAAACTGCCGATCTTCCGATGCTTCCAAAAATTCCCGAGGGGTTTGCAACGCGCTGTGCTCAACTGGCTGAGTCCCCACAAACCACCCTTCCAAAATCGCGACGTCAATCGGTCCGCAAATTTCTGGGTCTGTGCGATCGCCTGCGCCGTCAAAAGCTGATTTATCAAAACGGGGGGGGTCAACCTCGTCCGCTCCCTCCTTAAGTAGCTGCAAGGTCTTCACCGCTAACCCCACATCATGAGTACCCGGTGGACCCCGCCAGCGAAAGCGAGGATCTTGTTTGAAAAGTAACTTGCGATCCCAGGCGATGGTCCGAGTTGTTGGAATTAAAAAGTGTGGCGACCCATGCTTTTTGCCGATGTAGTTAATCTAAAGGCACTCGCGGCCTGCCACACATTCTCACAATACAAGGAGCAGTTAATCTACTCCTCCAATGTTGTTTGATTTAGATATTGCTGGCCAGTTACGGGTCGGTTGGCGCGGTTGCCGGTGGTTCACAGCCACAGTCAATAACCGCATCCAACAGATCCTTCGCAATGAGGATCGGAACCTCTAAGCGAGTTCCAATGCGATCAATGACACGAGAGACATCTCCGGCAATACTCGCGACCCGCGCTACATCCACAATCAGTTCTGTGGTGGGATAGGCTTCCAAAAACTCAATAATGGAGATACCGCCATCTCGCAACGTTTCACCAACAATTGCCGCTCGTAACGTCTTAATTCCCGCATCTCCGGCCCCGTAGTAAGGGAAGAAGATTCGGCTGGCTTCAAACAGTAAATATTCTCCCGGTAAAGAATTAAAGACTTTACTTAACAGCAGACCACTCACTTTGATCTCGTTATTCAACGCTATGCGAGTCGCCTCCGGCTCAAGACCCGCAACTTTGATAATGAAGCGAATCGAATTGGATTGTTCTCCAGTATCGACAAAGGTCCGCAGCTCGCTAATCTGAACGTCTTGGGTAACTGCACCATAGGCAAAAGTAATTTTGTCGGCGGCTTCGACTGGTGGAGCAGCGATTACGCCTGTGGTACCCACAACGGCTGCCGCCAGAGCCCCCCGAGCAAAATTCAACCATTTAAACATTATTTTTTTCTCCCAATGCAAATAAATGTATAACCAAAACACTGAAACAGGCTTAGGGCTGGGGGGTGCTTAAAACAGTGTGGTTATTAGCTTCGTTGCACTTCTCGTGCGCCTTGACGTCAGTGGCTTTTGGTGCAGTTTCACTAGTCTCAGGCTCAGTGGAAGCCTCAGCGTCAGTCTCGGTCTTAGGCTCAGCCTCAGCAGCTGTGGTGGTAGAGGTAGGGTTATCGCAGTCACATACGATATCAGCAATAAACTCTTTCGCGACTTCAAGAGCCGGGAGAATCTGTTCAACAAATCGCTCTACATCATTGTAGGTCTTCTCTAGACCGCTGACGTCAACGCGAATGTCTTCTTGCGGATAGTTTTTCAGAATTTCTAATACTGACACAGCATTGTCGTCGTTGTAAGATTTTTCCAGCGCTATTCGGATGCCGGCGATGCGCTCATCGTCACGAATATCGCCTATGTTGACGGAATTATCCAGTTTGAGCAGCAAAAATTCGCCAACAGAACTATCCAGCACTTTTTGTACCGTACGAGGACTGATAGTGATTTCGTCATCCAAAATCCCGGTAAATTTCGTTGGTGCCTGAACGCCAGTATCGAACAATTTCTGAATAGTGGGAGGAACCGTCCCATCCTTGGCAAATTCAGATAGCTGGTCGATAGTAACGGTATAGTCTTCGCCTTGATAAACAAAAGTGACTCGTTCGGCAGCTTGGGCTTCTCCTGTGATTGCAAACCCAACTCCGAGCATCGCAAGACCACTCCAGCGAGCCAGACGAGAGACCAGTCCATTTTTGCCAGACTGGTTAGTGAGCCGATGCATTAAAGAGTTGGGTAATGAGAGCATAATTATCGACAGTTCCTCAAATAAACTTATGTACAGATGAGACTGCCCTATATATTCGCTTAAACTTCCGAAAGCAGCGAAGTGTTTAATCATTGCTACGGAATTAATTTACCGACTGTAATCCTAAAAACTGCCGATTCTGAAGGTTTTCTCTAAGCTAATGCCTGAGTTCGGCGAAGTTGTTCCGCTTCAATTGCCTCAAACAGAGCCTGAAAATTGCGCTCCCCAAACCCTTGGGCTTGGGCTCGCCGCTCGATCAGCTCAAAGAAAAAGGTAGGTTGTCCAAAAATCGGCTGGGTAAAGATCTGTAGTAGCGTGGCTGAGCTTTGCGGGTCGGGGCAATCTAGCAAAATTTCCGCCTCTGCGATCGCAGACCACGGCAAAGGAAATTGGGGGGAGATTTGCGACCGGATATTAAAATAATAGTCGGCGGGAACCGGTAAAAAGTGCAGTCCCTGTCGCCGTAGTTGGGGGACCGTGGTCAGCAGATCGTGGGTACTGAGGGCCAAATGCTGAATGCCAGGACCGCGATGATGCAATAAAAATTCGTGGATCTGGGAGTTGGGGCAAGTTGGCTCATTGATTGGCAGACAAACTGGACCACTTGGATGGACCAAGACCTGACTGCATAGACCGGAATTGGGGGTCTGAATTTGAAATTGCTGTCGGGCCTGCAGCCCAAAAACAGATTGATACCAGGCGATCGCAGACTGTAACTCGCCTAGCGGAACATTCAATACGCTGTGATCAATTCTCCCAAAATCATTGGCAACTAATGGATTGAGTTCCGGAATCACCCAGTCCCAAAAACTGCGATCACTCTTGTTTTCGATCAGGGTATGTTGCAGGGCGTTTTGATAGCCGCTCACAATGGCCCACTGCACCGGACCTTGACGTTGAGTCGGCTGAATCAAAGTGGCCCCGTTTGCGATCGCACAACGGATGCTTGCAGATAGATCTTCGACCTGAAACGCCAAATCCCCAACCCCTGGTGGGTGTTGAGTCAGATAGGTGGCAACAGAATTATGGGGTTCAAACGCAGAAGACAGAGCAACGCGCACACCGCCATTGGCTAAATACTCAGTCCGAACACCATTTCGCCTCAAACCACCTAGCCACTGCAAATTCAGCCGTTGCGCAAACCATTGGGCAGAAATTGCCGCCTCTTCAACAAAAAAATGCACATGGTCAAAGTCCATGGACTCGGAGACTCCTGTTAACCGCCACCCACAATGGTCACAACCTCTAAGCGATCACCGTCATCGATTTGGGTTTGTGCCCAAAACTGACGATGCAGAATTTCGCCGTTATACTCCACCACGACCAAACGGGGATTAAATGCCCAGACTGCCAGGGCCTCCGGCAGCATTTGCCGAGACGGGAGCGTACGATTTTTGCCGTTGACTTGCACCGTAAGTGCAGTAGATGCTGTCATGTCACCTTAAGAATTTGGGTGTGTTCGCTAACTGAGCCAAGAGTTTAGCGGTGGCTGTTGTTGGCGAATCCGCCTGCATAATAGCGCGCACCACGGCTACCCCTTTTGCACCGGCCGCCTGTACTTCGGGCAGTCTTTTTCCGTCGATACCGCCTATCGCATACCAAGGTACAGAGGCGTTTTGCTGGGCATAGCGTACATATTCTAGTCCGGCCGGTTTCTTCTCTTTGGTGGGGGTTGCATACACTGGACCGACACCAATATAGTCTGCACCCTCCGCGATCGCCTTCGACATTTCTTCAGAATTGGTCGTCGAGCGACCGATGATTTTATCCGGACCGAGTAAGCGTCGAGTCACTGCGATCGGCAAATCCTGCTGACCCAAATGCACGCCATCCGCCCCTACTGCGATCGCCAGATCAACGCGATCGTTCACGAGAAATAGCGCGCCATATTGTTGACAGAGGGCTCGCAATGCCTGGGCTCGGGGATAGCGATCTTCGTCGTTTGCGTCCTTGTCACGATACTGCACCAGCTTGAGTCCTCCTTTCAGCGCGGCTTCGACGGTTTCGAGCAGTCCAGGCTGAGGAGACGTAACTAAATAAAGAGGGGCTTGGTTGAGTTTCGTCATACGCTCGATTTTCGGGGAAGGGAGGGTCTGACTTTCCAGGGCATACACTTGATAACGCCATTGTTTGCAGGCGGCAGCAAGTCCTGGGTCAGCTAGCTTTGCGTATTCTTCGAGAACTCTGAGGGCTTCTTGGACTCGGGCGAAGTTGGCTGCAAACAACGCGGTGATGTCCGGGCGTTGTGCTTCTTGAGGATGGGTAATGGCGGTGCCCGGATCGGATTCAATGGCGCGAGCCGCTTTCCATTCGGCAGCATGAAATTGCCCTAACCCTTGCCGGATTTCTTTGCAGGTTTGCGCAGCGGGTCCGTTTTCTAAACCCAGACGGTGCCACTCTTCGATCACCCGAAGTCCTTCTCGGGCGCGATCTAAATTGGCATCTAAAATTCGCGCTATGTTAAGCGCTGAATACTGCTCGTTTCGGCTCATTTCAACTTAGACCGCAGTCTATTCAAAAAGATAATTTCTCTTTCCAATGTAATAACAATTTTGGTTGGGTATCTGCTCAACATCGCAGCAAGCGAAATTAACGAGCAGGAGCGCATCAAGACTTCAAACAGCAAAGTCACAAGGATTTGGTCTCAATCAAAATTTCTATGCTACTGCTCAAATAGCCACGGAGCCTAACGGAGAACCTTGTGGCTTTGAGGCACTTATTGGCTTTGAGGCACTTAGGGTCTTAACGTCCTTGGCTACTAGCTTCGTTAAATCAAAATGACATAGAATTATCGGCCCCAGAAAACATTTTCACTTTTGACAAAACAGTAAGGATTAAGCGGAGCTTGATTACATTGTGTTCTACGGCGACTTCTCTGAAGGAAAAGGGACTGAATTTAAGAAGATGCTGGATTCTCTGCCAGGGATATTCGGTACCACGTACGCAAATGACAATTTGATTGCACTTCAAAGAACGGCCGGATTTCGACAAGACCAAGCCTTTCTCCAAGTGGTTCGAGATCAAGCCCAAACGCAACAAGAACGTTCTTTACTATGGCGTCTTCACACATTGGTCTGGGCTGCCCAACAGGCTTTACATGTTGATGGAGATTTTGTTGAATGCGGCGTGCTCACTGGTTTTAGCTTTGGGGTGGTTTCACAGTACCTGGACTTTGCCAAAATCAACAAATCTCTCTACCTCTATGACACTTTTCAAGGAATTCCTGAGCAATATAACTCAGAAAACCGCTCCAATCAATATTATGAACAGCTCAATGCCGAAGACGATGATGCAATTTTCAAAACGGCACAGAAACGGTTTGCGAATTTCCCCAACGTCCATTTAATTCGCGGTATCGTCCCAGATACCTTTGCCGAGGCTTGTCCTAAGAAAGTTGCGTTTTTACATCTCGATATGAATTCCGCAGCCTCCGAAATTGCCGCCCTTGAAATTTTGTTTGATAAAGTAACGCCAGGAGGATTGATTGTATTTGATGATTACGGTTGGTCTGGATATCGAGCTCAGAAAGAGGCAGAAGATGTCTTTATGTCTCAACGCGGGTACAACATCTTAGAATTACCCACTGGTCAGGGACTTTTATTGAAACGACCCTAATGGGGGCTATTAATCAGTAGCGCGAATGGCTACTGCTTAATAGCCGGTTCGGTTGTAGATAGGCAAAGACGTGATCGCATCTCAAATTACGTTTGTGGGAGAAATACACGAAAAATAGTCTTAAAACATTCACCACTTTCGATGAGTTGACTTTCAACAAAGATCTCACCCCCTAAATGTTCGACGAGGGATTTAACCAGAGCAAGTCCAAGCCCTGTTCCTTGCAAACTGCCGCTTGCCGCATTTTCACCGCGTTGAAATTTGTTGAAGATAATTTTACTATCGCTCTCCGAAATTCCAGCGCCCCAATCAATCACATTTAGTTCAAGCCGACGTCCCTGATCTAGCTTTCGCTCAAATATTTCGACTTCGACTTGAGTTTTCGTTTGTGCAAACTTGCAGGCATTATTAATGAGCTCTAACAAAATGCGCCGGAGCGTATCGCGATCACTATCGATTGGAAGAGAATCCACAGAGGGAGTCTTATGCCCGACTCGCTCAAACGAATAGCCTAACGTCAGAGAACGAACTTGAAGCACATCAGCTAAAATCACTTTGATCTCTTCCATCAGCTCCTTCAAATCGAATAATTGGAACTGGAACTGACCTTGCCCCGATTCCAAGCTATGGAGCGCCAACAGATCATTAACTAAATTGATTTCTTTTTCACATTCCGCAGAAACGATATCTAAATAGTGGTTTCGCTTATCATCAGTCGGTGCGATCTTAAGTAAAGACGTCGCAATTTTGATCTTAGTGAGAGGATGTCGCAGCGCGTCGCTTAGATTGCCAATGAACTCATCCTGGATGTCTCGAGCTCGTTCTAACTCCTTAATTTGTCGCTTCATTTTATCGGCTAATTTCTCCTGGACACCCAACAGGAGCTTTAGCTGAGCTGTGCGCTCATCCACTAACGTTTGGACTCGCTCTAGGGTGTGACTATGGAGTAACGTCATGCCCAATTGTCCAGCAATCCACTCTCCCAGTTTAAAATCGTCCAGGTGCCAAGTTCGATATTGATTTTGCACCCAAATAATGATGGCTAGCAGTCGCCCCCGAGCACTATCGCTGCCCAGAATCGGGACCGCGAGCAACGACTTACTCGCGGGATTCAGAAACGGTGTCGTTTGCGGTGCATCGAGAAACCGTCGCCATTCCTGCTCGGTAGCCAGAACAAATGGGGCTGGAAAATTCGACCAGGTCTGAACACAGACACTATTGCTTGAGATCGGATGAGGCGCGCTTTGGGCTGTCGGTAACGGATTTGGCCAATTCAAATCAACCTCGACGCTTCCCGATGGCACGCTGAATTCTGACGTAGATCGTGCGGACAAGCTAGAACCCGGTGTATCGTATTTGAATTTAATGACAACCCCTTGATCAACTCCGAGCGCATGGCAGGCGGCATCTAGAATGATTTCCGTTAGTTGAGATGTTGACTTTTGTGGGGGCTGGAAGGCTTCCCCAATACGAGTAATAAGCTGGCTATATCGTTGCTGATGTTCAACCACCTGTTCCTCTAAGGCATGGTGACTCAGCAATATTGCAACGTTAGAAAGTAATCGTTTCAGTGCGACGCGGACCTGAGAGTCGTACGACTCTTCATAAACGATCGATAAACAGCCCAGGTTCTCCTGCCGCAATTGCACCGGTAAATGCAGGACAATCCAGGGTTTTCCGGTGGAACCCTGGACCTTGAATTCAGTTTGGTTGTCAGCGGAGCAGGGCGCGACAAAACAAGTGTGCTCAAAGGTAAGCTCTTCTGAGCGCAGCCATTGACCAGCGACATTGTCATTACTTCGTAGCCAGCAGGCATCGAGTTTGAGCCCCTTGCCAATAATGCTTGCGACGGACTGGGACAAGTCGGCTCGCGATAGCGGAACTGCCAACAACGCGAGCAATTCTTGCGCAAGCTGAGCTGCATTGATAGAAGCAAGAGGCGCCATTCAAACAGGAAGAGAAAATGGTAAGCACCTTAAGCAGTCCATGGATGGAAAGAACCATCCGATAACCGCGAAGGTAATAAAGATACGAAGTGACTGTTGACTGTTCAAAATAGATACCTTAGTCTACCCCTTCGATTGGGGCAAATCCCTGGCGTTGTATATTTTCCGTCAGAGTACGCGGTTCTAGGAATTGCAGTAGATAGTCGGGACCGCCAGCTTTTGAGCCAATTCCAGACAATTTGAAACCGCCAAAAGGCTGTCGAGAAACAATGGCACCAGTAATGGTGCGATTAATGTATAGATTCCCGACCTCGAATTGTGCTTGGGCTTGGAAAATATGGCCCGGTGTTCGCGAATAGAGACCGCCAGTGAGGGCATAGTCAGTGCTATTGGCGATCGCAAGAGCTTCGGCAAACGTGTCGGCTCTAATCATAGCTAAGACCGGACCAAAAATTTCGGACTGGGCCAAGGGGGCAGTGGCTGGTACGTCGCCAAAGATGGTGGGCCCAACGAAATACCCACCCCTAGGAGACTCTGACCTGAGTAATACCGGATAGCCAGCGGTTTCCGCCTCTGAAATAAAGCTCAAAATACGGTCTTGGGCGTTGGCATCGATAACCGGACCAACGGTCGTGGCGGGATCATCGGTAGGACCGATATTCAGCGATTGCGTCGCATCGACAAGCCGAGCCACAAATCCGTCGTAAATGGCAGACAGCACAATTACCCGCGAGCAAGCTGAGCATTTTTGACCCGTATAGCCGAATGCGGATTGAACGACGCCAGCAACCGCTTGATCTAAGTCCGCGCTTTCATCGACAATAATGGCATTTTTGCCTCCAAGTTCAGCAATGACCCGTTTCAGATGCTTCTGCCCTGGTTGAACTTTGGCGGCGTCCGCATAGATTTGGCAGCCCACTTCCCGAGAGCCGGTAAAGGCGATGAGATGAACGTGGGGGTGATTGACTAAGTAGTTGCCCACTTCTGAGCCCTTGCCGGGAATGAACTGGAACACCCCAGGCGGGATTCCCGCTTCGACTAAAATCTCAGCGAGCTTTGCGGCAATGACGGCTGACGTGTTGGCTGGCTTGAGTAAGGTGCAATTTCCAGCGACCAAGGCGGCAACTGTCATCCCGGTTGCGATCGCAAAGGGAAAATTCCAGGGAGAAATGACGACCGCCAGACCCCGAGGCTGATAGATTAAGCGGTTGGTTTCCCCTGCAATATCGTAGACGTGCCCGTGATCGAGGCGCTCCATCTCATCGGCGTAGTAATTGCAAAAATCAATCGCTTCTGAGACTTCTCCATCGGCTTGGGGCAAAATTTTACCGACTTCCAGACAAATCCAAGCACAGAGCTCTGCTCGACGCGCTTCCATAAGTTGAGCCGCTTTCCGGAGGATATTGGCTCTTGCTGAGGCGGGCGTTTGCTTCCAGCCCGGGAAGGCTTGTTGAGCGGCGTTGAGGGCCTCGGCGGCTTGAGTGACAGATATCTGCCCGATTTTCCCCACAATTTCCTGGGAGCGCGACGGATTTACTGAGTCCAAAAAGTCAGCGGTTTGGACGTATTCGCCGTTAATCAGGGGGAGATAGGTTTTGCCGAGAGAGTCTTTAACTTGGGCGAGCGCTTGCAGAGCCTCAAGTCTCAAGGAAGTGCGGGAGTAGTCCGTATCAGATGCATTACTAAACTGTCTATCCGGCGGCGTGAATTTCTCGCCCATGTCGGCGTTCGTAGGCGCCGCCAGTAATTCATCAACGGAGCGATTTTCCTGGGTTTGACGCAAAAAAGAAGAGTTCGCCGTATTTTCTAGCAGTCGGCGAATCAGGTAAGCCATCCCCGGCAGCAAGTCACCATAGGGCGCGTAAACCCGGACTCGATGACCTCGTTTTGCTAACGCTCTGGCTAGCGGTTCTCCCATGCCGTAGAGCACCTGCAACTCAAAATTACGGCGAGGGATTTTCAGCGCTTCTGCGATCGCAACAGCCAACGCCTGGGAGCGGACGTTATGGCTACCGATTGCAGCATACAAATATTGATGGTTTTCTAGCAGCAGCCGGGTCATGGCTTCAAAATTAGCGTCGCTGGCAGCTTTGTCGTTGTAAACAGGCTGAGCCCAGCGGTTTTGCAGGGAAATAATCGTTTCCTGATCCCAATAGGCGCCTTTCACCAAGCGGACCGTGACGGGCGTCCCACGGTCTTTTGCCCAGTCAATCAGACTTTCTAGATCGCCATAGGAATCTCGTAAATACGCCTGCAAGGTCACTCCGATATCTTTGCGATTCCGGAATTCGGGTTCTAGGAGCAAAGACTTGAGAATAGCGAGAGTGGAATCCTTGTAGCGATACTGCTCCATATCGAAATGGACAGCGGCACCGAATTCTTGGGCTTGGCGCAATAGGGGGCGCAGCAGTTCGCAGACTTTCGCTTGGCTGCCTTCAGGATCAAGGGGATCAAATTGGCTGTAGAAAGCTGTCAACTTGACTGAGACCTGCACGCGGGGCAGGGGGTCTCCCTCCGCTTCGTCAATGGCGGGAAGGGTTTTCCACTTACTCGCGGCCTGGGTCAGCTCACGCATCAGCTCTAAATACTGTTGATAGTATTTCTGGGCTTCGCCTTCAGTAATCACCGCTT
>JBCDHF010000129.1:0-11296 GCA_038750375.1 Cyanobacteria bacterium P01_H01_bin.15 | reverse complement strand
TTTGCCATCACCGATAACGGCATCGGCTTAGATATGGAGTTTTGCGATCGCATTTTTGTGATCTTCCAGCGCTTGCATACCCGAGACGAATATCCCGGGTCCGGCATGGGCTTGGCGATCTGCAAGAAAATTGTGGATTGTCATCGCGGCCGCATTTGGGTGGAATCCGTTCCGGGCGAAGGCGCTACCTTTAAATTCACGATTCCAGTGGGAGGCAACGAACTGCGTCATGCCAGTCACCGTAAGTCCCAAAACTATCTTCTTAGTTGAAGATAATTTGGGGGATATCCGTTTAATTCAGGAAGCCCTCAAGGAAGCGCAGACGCCTTGTGAGATCGTAGTCGCCCGGGATGGTGTGGCTGCGATTTCGCAATTGCAGCAGCCTGGTGTGCCCTTACCGGATCTCATTTTGCTGGATTTAAATTTGCCCAAAAAAGACGGGCGACAAGTTTTGGCAGAACTCAAAGCCGATCCGCGCTTACAGACCATCCCCGTCATTGTGCTCACCACATCGCGTAATGAGGAAGATATTACGCACAGCTACGATTTGCATGCTAATTGTTATATCGCCAAATCCCGTAATCTCCGGGAACTGTTTAAAATCATTCGAGGGATTGAAGCATTTTGGTTAGAAACGGCGACGCTACCTCAGAGTCCGTCAGCATTTTATTAGTTGAAGATAACCCGGCAGAAGCTCGCCTCATTGGAGAAGTCCTGAAAGGCACGGCGTTTGCGAGGGCGGAGGTTTGTCATGTCCCTCGACTGCAAGAAGCGTGTCAATATTTGCGGGACTGTTCTCGCTGTGATGTGGCGCTGTTGGATTTGACGTTGCCGGATAGTGTCGGGCTGAGTTCGGTGAGTAGCCTGGCAACTGAGCAGCCTAATCTGCCCATTGTGGTGTTGACTCATCACAATGATGAGAAGCTCGCGCTGAATGCGGTGCGGCATGGAGCCCAAGACTTTTTGGTGAAGCGTCATCTCAATGCCGATAACTTAGTGCGGTCGCTGCGGTATGCTATTGAGCGCAAGCAAACAGAAGAAGCACTACGAGAGGCGAAAACGTCGTTAGAGCAACGAGTGCAAGTGCGGACCCAAGAGCTAGAGCAAGCGAATGCGCTACTCCGGGAGCAAATTACGGCTCGGCAACAGGTGCAGGATCGCTTGAAGTTGGCGCAACAGGCGGCCAAGATCGGGACTTTTGAATGGTTTTTGGAGCCCTCTACCGTGGTTTGGAGCCCGGAGATAGAGGCGCTGTATGGTCGAACACCGGGGAGTTTTGGCGCTCAGGTTTATCCATGGCTGGCGGCGGTACATTCAGAAGATCGCGATCGCATTTGGAATGAGCTGCAGCGAATTCAAACGGCGGGACAAAGTCTAAGTTTGGAGTTTCGTGCCCGTTATCCAGATGGAGAGATCCGCTGGATTGCCCTTAAAGGAAAATTATTTGCCGACGAAGCGGGAAAGCCGTCGCGGTTCTTGGGGATTCATTTAGATATTACGGAGAAGAAAAATCTGGAAACGCAGTTTCTGCGAGCGCAGCGTTTGGAAAGTTTGGGGGTCTTGGCGAGCGGAATTGCACATGATCTAAATAACGTGTTGACGCCCATTTTAGGGGCGACTCAATTAATGCGGTTGAAGATGGACGCAACTCCCGATAACGATCGCATGTTAGATATTTTAGAGAGTTCGGCGCGGCGGGGGGCAGATCTAATTAAGCAGATTTTGTCGTTCGCGCGGGGGACAGAAGGGAAAAAGCTGACGCTACAGCTCAATCATTTGGCGTTGGAGAGTCGGCGCTTGGTGGGGCAAACGGTCGGCAACAATATTGAAATCCTGGCAGATCTAGGTAGCGATTTATGGACGGTGACGGGAGATGCAACGCAACTGCATCAAGTGGCAATGAATCTCTGTGTGAATGCGCGAGACGCCATGCCGGAAGGGGGGAGGCTAACCATTCAAACGTTTAATATTGCGGCGAGTGAGGAGTTTGCGGCGACGCATTTGGAAGCGCGAACGAATAGTAGTTATGTAGCGGTGAGAGTGAGTGATACGGGCATTGGTATTGCGCCAGAGAATTTAGATAAGATTTTTGATCCGTTTTTCACCACCAAACCGTTGGGGAAAGGCACCGGTCTCGGGTTATCGGCGGTTGTCGGCATTGTGCGATCACATGGCGGATTTTTAGAAGTTACGAGTCAGGTGGGTCAGGGCAGCGAGTTTACGGTGTATTTGCCAGCTAAACCGTCTGCGATCGCAAAGTCTGAACAAACCCCAGTTCAACCGATTGGGCAGGGGGAGTGCATTTTGGTGGTGGACGACGAGCCGTTGATTCGGGACGTATTACAAACTCTATTGGAAAGTCAGCAGTATCGGGTGTTGGTAGCAGAGAATGGGTTGGATGCCATCGCAACATATCAAGCACATCCGGAGGTGGCGGTGGTGCTGATGGATTTGGGGATGCCGGTGATGGATGGGACGACGAGCTGGGAGCTTTTGCAGCGGATTGATCCGGAAGCTAAGGGGATTGCGATGAGTGGGTTGGCGAGTGGGCGCATGGTGGCGGCGGAAGCCGGGTTTAGTGGGTTTATGCAGAAGCCGGTGACGCTGGAAGTTTTGTTGTCGCAAGTTCAGGGGCTGCTTGAGGGCTGATTTTGGCGGGGAGAAGTATGCTAGAGCGATGAAGTCTGTCGGGGTAGTGGTCTGCCAGGGAAGTCGGGAATTCGTATTTTTCTGTCTTATGGTCATGAGGATAAGGTTCGGCAGATTTATGGGTTCGGTAGTGGAGGTGGATCCTCCTCCCAAATTCGTCTCCCGAAAAGAGGGCTTTAAATGTTTGATGTTGTTTTGGTGAGCTTTTTAGCTGTTTGCATGTTTGAAGAGTCGCATCCAGATGATGATGATTTGTTGTCGAAGCGTTCTTTCGTTCTGCAAATGCAACGCTCTCTATTTCCCGATGCAAAAGCGGCTGAAGATACGCTCTAAAACTGATTCAGTTAAGTCTTCACCAGTAATCTCGCCCAATGCACGGATAGCACCCCGCAAATCAATCGTCCAAAAATCCAGCGGCATTCCATCAGCCAGTGTGGTCAGAACCTGCTGTAACGCAGTATGAGCACGGGTTAAAACGTCGGCTTGTCGTTGATTTAACGCAATCTCCAAATCGTTCGCCACTAAACTTCCGGTCTGTACTTGTTTTGTGATCGCAAACTCAAGTTCATCAATTCCCCGACCTTCAGCCGCCACCGTTTCGACCACCTGCTTAATTTCGGCAGGGTAGTCAATTTGGGGGTGAGCCACTAAATCGGTTTTGTTGATTACCAACAGTACTTTGCGATCGCAAATGGAGTCATAAATCACTTGGTCGCCCGTGGTCCAGCCTTCAGCCGCATTGATGGTGAGGATGACTAAATCTGCAGCCGCAGCCGCTTTACGGGACCGTTCAACGCCGATACTTTCCACCAGATCTTCCGTGTCACGAATACCCGCCGTATCGATCACCTGTACCGGAATTCCTTCCACCACCAGTTGAGACTCCACCACATCCCGGGTCGTGCCGGGGATATCAGTCACAATCGCTCGGTCTTGACGGCTCCACGCATTCAGCAAACTAGACTTCCCCACATTGGGACGCCCTACAATCGCAACCTTGACCCCACTCCGCAGCAACGCACCGCGATCACGAGTCGAGAGAATTTTTTCGACTTCCTGACTGACGGCAGTTAACTGATTTGCGATCGCAGATTCATCGAGAGGCGGCAAATCATCCGCAAAATCGATGCGGGCTTCTATTTCAGCAAGGATATCGAGACAGGTTTGGCGAAGCGTCCGGATGGGCTGAGCAAGTTTACCTTGGAGTCCAGCAAGGGCAATGGCTGAGGCTTGGGCAGATTGGGCACTAACCAAATCTTTGACACTTTCGGCTTGAGACAGATCAATGCGTCCATTGATAAAGGCTCTGAGCGTAAATTCTCCGGGTTGCGCCAGCCGCGCACCAGCGGTAATGCAGAGTTGCAACACACTTTGAACCGCCATGACTCCACCATGACAGTGAAATTCCACCACGTCTTCGCGAGTGTAGGACCGAGGCGCCAGCATCAGCACCAGTAACGCCTCATCGACCGCCTGTTGCGTGCTCTGATCAACAATGTGTCCGTACAAAATCCGATGACTTGACCAGTCCTGATTACCCGGTGCTTGAAATAAATCGCGAGCAATCTTTACAGCCTGTGGACCGGATAGTCGCACGATGCTAACGCTTCCCTGTTGGGGGATTGCCGCAGTTGCGATCGCGGCGATGGTATCAGCGGAAATTAAACTCACGTTTCAAAGGCGCTCAGATTATTGCAATACTTTAAGCATAGACAACCTTCTTGGCACGGTCCTAATCCTCACAATATGGTTAGTAATCAGTCCCCTCTTCAACCCATTTCGTTAAACGTGCCAGCTCGTCGTCCTCGATTGGTAAAGTGGCAGCGCTTGAGCCGCTACTACTATTTGCGCTTACTGCGGTTGCAGGGCTCCCCGAAAAATATTGCTCGGGGGTTTGCGGTAGGGGTCTTTGCCGGATTTTTTCCGTTTTTTGGCTTCCAGACCATCCTGGGTGTGGCGCTAGCGTTTGTGTTTCGCGGCAACAAAATTGCAGCCGCCGCCGGAACCTGGGTCAGCAATCCCTTCACCTACGCGCCCATCTATTGGGTCAATTTCAAGGTGGGTCAGGTAATATTGCGGTCTGAGGCCGCTATTGAAAGCGCCCTAAGTTGGTCTTCCCCAGCCGAAGTTTTTGCATCCAGTCAACAAGTTGCGATCGCGCTTTTGTGCGGTTGCTCAATTACCGGAATTATTTTTGCGATCGCAACTTACTTTTTCAGCCTGAGATTAATTGAGCGCTGGCGTCATCGTCGTAGCCATCAGAATCGAATTTAGTCTCAACTAGTTTGAGCCAGTTGTCAGTTGCTTTTATAAACGTCGCGCCGATGGCCGACTTTGACAACGATTACAACGAGTTCTTGATCTCCGATTTCATACAGAATCCGATAGACTCCTTGCCGAATTCGATATCGTTCCTGACCAGAGAGTTTTTCTACCCCAGGTGGTCTGGGTTCAGTTGCAAGGGCTTCTATACGATTGAGAATCTTCGCAATCTCTTTTTTAGGAATACGGCGAAGATCTTTTGAGACTGATTTTTTGAAAATGATCTTAAAGCTTGCCATGTGCTTTCAGATCATTCTGCAACTCTTCGTAGCTGATAGTTGGTTCAGCTTCTCGTTCATCAAAAACGGCAAGATCCGCTTGATCTTCTTGCAATGCAAGACGGACTGCTTCATTAACTAATTCAGAAACGGAACGCTGAGTGGACGCCGCTTTGAGCTGTAGTGCTTCGTGTAAGTCCGGTTCAAAATAGATAGTGGAGCTTTTTGAAGACTCGCTCATACAACCCTCTTTTCTAAAATCTTCCGATGGGAAGTATTGTAGCGCTTGAACCCCCGAGCTTTTACGTTCAGAAAAGAACCGCGGTTTTGTGCCGCTATTCGACACCAGAATTATTTTTGTTGTTTCGACTTACATTGTTAGCCTGAGATTAATTGAACGCTGGCATGCTTGTCACCACCCGCATCAACAGAAGAGTTATTAGAAAAACAGTTGTGCCCTTTTAAGTGCCCTTGAACAAGTTGTTAAATCTGGTTCAAGGGCGCAATCAGCTTAGACAAATCACACAACATCATCACAAACGCCAATGTTTGCCTGCGATCACATCCCGAAAAACGTTCTTTACCTCATCAACATAGGAGCTCTTAGGTAGAATCACAACGCAAAAGCGGTCCTTTAAAAGAGTCCACAATGACTTATCCGAAACGTGAGTAGGAATTTCAAAATTACTTTGCTGACTGTCAGCTCAGTATTTAGCGGCACGCCTTGAGCCAGAATAAGTTCCTGAACAGAGTCTTCAAGCAATTGCGCCGAATCCATCCACAGGCGTCAACCCATGAGCCTGAACAAGAACAGCCCCGCTATCGTTTTCTGGCCAGCTAATTGTTGAGTCAGACACCCTGAGCCTTCCTCAGAGCTGGCAAGTAGAGAAACGATAACTTTCCCTCCACACCCAGACTGCACGGATTCTGAGAATTTTATGGAAGACTTGATCCACCATTTTGCTCACTAATCAGTTCATCCCACGCTTTATGAAACCTTCACCCCTCACTGAAATCCCAGCTCGCCTCATTTCCGGACATCAAGTCGCCTCCGGACAAAACCAAGATCCCCGCTTCCCCGACGGTACGATCCGCCTCCAAACCCCCTACTTCCAAAAATTAGGTCTGGATTTAACTCCCTATTTCGCCGGAACTCTCAACCTTGCGATCGCACCTTTCGCCTACCAAATCAAACAGCCCAAATACACCTTCCGCCAAGTCGCTTGGACAACAGTCTATCCTCCTGAAGACTTTTCCTTTTTTGACTGCGAACTAGAATTTGCCAATCGTCCAACCGTATCCGGACTCATCTACTACCCCCATCCCGACACCAAACCCGAACATTTCCAAGCCAGCGACACCCTCGAAATCCTCGCCCCTTTCATCCCCGGCACCGCCTACGGTCAGACCTGCCTACTGCGCTCCCGCGCCGAACAGCTCCAGTTCTTGCCGCCAGCCGAATAATGCCTAGGTTAAAGTAGGTGTGCTCAATCTCCCGTCATCCGCTGAAACCCTCAGCTTGCTGACGACCTGTTAAATTTCCCCATGAATCCTGTCTCTCTTGGTTTAACCTGCGGCGATCCGGCTGGCATCGGACCCGAAGTCCTCCTCAAAGCCCTCGCCAATCCCGCTTTTGCCAACCTTAACCTCCGCGTCTACGGTTCGCGATCGCAACTGTGTGAAACCTATGCTCACCTCAAGCGACAACAGCCACACCTCGCGCTGGCTCATCCGGACGAACTCATACTGAGCGATATTGACGCACCCACCGATATCACTCTGGGGCAAGGTTCTGCGGCGACCGGCGACTTTTGTTTTCGCATACTACTTTCTGCGATCGCAGACGCCAATCAGGGCAACATTCAAGGTATTGTCACTGCGCCCATTGCCAAGAACTACTGGCACGATGCCGGGCATCATTATCCCGGTCAAACCGAAGTCCTCGCAGAAAAATCTGGCAGCAACCAATTCGGCATGATGTTTGTAGCCGAATCTCCTCATACTCATTGGCAACTCCGCGCCATTCTCGCCACGACGCACATCCCCCTCGCGGACGTCCCCCGCACTCTCACACCGGAACTATTGACCCGTAAGCTCGATTTACTGATCACGGTCTTACAGAACGATTTTGCAATTCCCCCCCCTAAAATTCTCATCGCCGGGCTCAACCCCCACAGCGGCGAACAAGGCAAACTCGGCCGAGAAGAAATGGACTGGATTAATCCCTGGCTAAGCCAAATGCGCGATCGCTATCCTCAGGCTCACTTGGTGGGACCCCTTCCCCCCGACACCATGTGGATCGGGGCGGGTCAAGCCTGGTTTAATTCTTCAACGCCCAACCCTGCAGACGCATATTTTTCCCTCTATCACGACCAAGGGCTTATTCCTGTAAAACTTTTAGCGTTTGACCGGGCCATTAACACTACCGTTGGACTGCCGTTCGTACGCACTTCCCCTGATCACGGCACCGCCTTTGATATCGCTGGACAAGGTATTGCTGAAGCCACGAGTTTCGAAGCCGCCATTCAGCTTGCCCACACCCTAAGTCTGCGTCGCTTACAATCTTCTTCTGCCCAACTCACCGCGCTTCAGCCGTAATTTCTGCGGTTCAAACTATAAAGAGCGCAAAATCCCCAAAAAAAAGAGCCCCTCGCTCAGAACGCGGCTTTAGCCACTAGTGCAAGCCCGTGACGAGACTTGAACTCGTGACCTCACCCTTACCAAGGGTGTGCTCTACCGCTGAGCTACACGGGCGAAATGTCCGCAGTTATTTCGCTCTGCCCGGACAATTCAAAAGTGGTGGGCCGAGCTGGATTTGAACCAGCGTAGGCGTAGCCAGCGGATTTACAGTCCGCCCCCATTAACCACTCGGGCATCGACCCAGTTGACCACCGGTTCATAAGTTTAGCATAGGATTTTTAGGACTCCAGAAAATTTTCAGTAGAATGCTCATGAAAGTAGAAATTGTACTTTTTAGTCAGAAAGCTTCGAACACCTATAGTCCTCTCTGTGGCGAGGTTTAGCCGACATAATCCACCGGTCAAAAAAGCCATCCCTTACAAGCTGAAGCCGCAAAAATGTCATTATGAATTTAAAACCTGTTGGCACAATCCCCCATGGCATCCTCCTCGGCATCTACTCGTCGCCCGTCCCCAGATGAGCTGACTCCCCAAGAGCTTTTAGCGCGCAAAAAAGCGGCTCGACTAGCTCGGAGTAAATTTGTTAGGACTGCGGCAGTTGGGGGGGCGCTGGGTGCAATTTTTGGATTTTTAACGGCTCTCATCGTCAGCCTAAAAGTTGGCGTGCTCGTGACGGCAATCATCCCGGCAGCGATCCTTTCCTTTGTTTATCCTAAGCCAGCACTCTGGTTCATGCTGGCCTATATGCCCTTTAGTGGCACTGTTCAATATTGGGTAGGAGGAGGCAGTGCCGTCTACTCATTAGCGAAAGATATTTTCTACATCCCAGCACTTTTCGGACTTTATCTTGAATGTCGTCGTAAAAATAAGCCAGTCTTGATCAACAAGGCGATCTTGGGGACGCTTTTTCTCCTCTTGTTTTGCTTTGGACTCACGCTGTTCCTCGTTAACGGAGTCACTCAATTATCTCCATTCTGCGCAGATCTTCCTGCTCGGTTCATCGCTCGGCCTGACGGCGGCGAACCCATTGCCATTCTCTGCAAAGAGGGGATTCCCTTCTTACAAGGAGTCTTGGGGCTGAAAGTATTGTTAGGATACATTCCGCTCATTTTTTGTGCTTATTACTTAATCGAAAATCGCCAAAGACTATTTTTCCTCGGACGATACCTTCTGATCTTGGTCTTGATCTGTGGTTTTTTAGGACTTGCTCAATATTCGTTATTAGCTAGCGGGCGTTGCGAAGGAACTCGCTATGCCGTTGGGGACGATTTGTTTGAACCAACGGCGGATGCCAAATGCTTAGTGGGCGGATCACTGACCTTCAGTCCTTCTCAAAATCAGATTCGCCTTCCCGGGACCTTCAGTTCTCCCTGGCACTGGAGTTGGTTTCTCATTTCCGGCGGTACCATTTGTTTCATGGTCGCGTTTGGAGATCGTGCGATCTTTTGGCGTACCGTCGCGATGGGTGGGTTGGCTCTGGTCTTAGTCAATTCCCTCATTTCAGGACAGCGCTTGGCTCTGGCAGTCGTTCCGTTCAATCTATCGCTGCTGATCCTCTTAACGGGTCAGATTACAAACCTAAAGCGCTTTGTGCCGGTGGCCGTGGTGCTAGGACTACTCATCTCTCAAGCGGTAATTCGTAACCCTGCCATTGTGCAAGAGCGGGTGGATAGTTTTATTTCTCGCTGGAATCATACTCCGCCGCAGGCTTTCTTGCTCTCTCAATATCTATGGGCCATGAAAGAAATCGACACCCCATTGGGAGACGGGTTAGGGTTTGCTACGAATTCCACCCGCTTTTTGGGTCCCGTAAACTTATTTGAAACATTTTTGCCCAAGGTCCTATACGAAGCTGGCTGGTTTGGTTTGGTGTCTTATCTCATCTTTGTGACCAGTCTTACGTATGCGACCTTTATGGCGAGTCGATCGGTCAAGGACTCTAATTTAAAAGTCTATGCGGCCTCCGGCTGGGTTTATGTCTTGCTGCTGAGTTATTTTCCCCACTGGTATCCACTCGATACTGACCCCGCGAGTACTTACTATTGGTTTTTTGCGGGAATGGTATTCCGAATTTCCGCGATTGAAAAAGAAGAAAAGCGGCAGTTGAAACTCGAAATGATGGCACCCACTAACCCTGACGCCATCCCACAGGTGGTGCGGAGACCCTGGGGACCCCGCCTTCCTGGTCAATCAACAGCCCCTCGTCGGGTAGGACCTTGGGGACCCCGCATGCCCAGCGAAAACGCCGAATAATATTAGTCAAGATTTCTCGAATCTTGGTAAATTTTTCACAGGGTTTGGGATTTTATTGCTTATGAACTTGCCATCAATTTCTGTCATTATTCCAACCTATCAACGGGAAGGACCCCTTCAAGACTCGATTGAAGATGTGTTAGCCCAAAATTATGACGCGGATAAGTTTGAGGTATTGGTTATCGACCAAACCCAGACCCATACTCCCAAAATTCAAGCTTATTTAGAAGCGGTTACCGCAGCCGGAAAAATCCACTGGCATCGCTTACCTTGGGCGAGTCTGCCGGGAGCTCGCAATTTTGGTGTGCGGCAGGCGACTGGTGACATTGTTCTGTTTTTAGATGACGACGTCCGTTTGGAGCCGAATTACCTCCGCACCCATGCTCATAACTACGCTGATCCAGAGATTGGCGCTGTCGCTGGGCGCGTCTTTGATGCCATGAAGCTGGCTGATGCGGTCCGGCAAAAAAAAGCGCAGGCTGATCAGCCCTATGAAATTGACTTTTTGCCTCCAGAAGCGATGGATCCTGGCATTGCCTGGTATCACATTGACTTGGTGCATACAACCCAACCTCAGCAGGTGATATCCGCGCGAGGCTGCAATATGTCTTATCGTCGAGATATTTTCACGAAGCATGGAGTCTGGTTTGATGAGCGGTTTCGGGGCAATGCTGTTCGAGAAGAATCCGATTTCTGTTTACGGTTGCGTCGCACTGGCTATAAGGTTTGGTACGATCCCGCTGCCCACCTGATTCATCTGGGCGAACAAACGGGCGGCTGCCATGATGTCGGCACGCGATCGCTAAAGTATCAAGTCACTTTCTATCACAATCATTTTTTGATGGCGCTGAAAAACTTGACCTTGAATGAACAGCTACGACTGTATGCAAAACTCTTTGATTGCCATGTTTTGGGCAATCCCCCTTGTTATAAGAGCGGTTCTCCGGCCAAGATCGCGGTTCGAGGCGTTTTTTATAGCTTGGGTTTTTTTGATGCCCTGAATAGCGTGATCAAAAGTGCTTGGGACGATGGTCAAATTTATACCCGGCAAGATGCGTCGTCTGTCTAACTCATGTCGCTGAGCTTATCTGTCGACTCGGGTCATTGTTCTTCCGCTCAGGGGCTTAAGTTATGCGTATTTTGGTTGCTAGTCACACTTACATTACCGATCTCAACCGTGAAAAGTTGAGAGAATTAGCGAACCTAGAGCCTGAG
>JBCDHF010000128.1:0-11311 GCA_038750375.1 Cyanobacteria bacterium P01_H01_bin.15 | reverse complement strand
TGCGATCGCATTCAAGCAATAGTCGCTGACATTTAGTCTGGCACTTATCAAGAAGTCCCCATGGATTGAATCCTACGTCTTATCAGGTATTCGCACAGACTGTTTAACCAAACATTATGCAGCCGATAGCCCAGTGAGAAGACAGCACCGATGAAACACTATAGGTGCCCAGGCTATAGTCAAAAAAAGGAAACATATTTTCTTAACGTTTCCGCTGCAAAAATTATTCCCCTCCAAGAGTATCCATGCGACGTTTCTTATCTCTACTGCTCCTAGTTCTCACGGCAACAATGGGCTTGGTCATTTCTCCCAACTCAGCCCTAGCCGCCGAATTCGTTTCCAAGTCTCTCGAAGGAGCGAATGTCTATATTATTGCCCCGGAAGATGGTGAAACCGTTCCGGGTACATTCAAAGTGAAATTTGGTCTATCCGGTATGGGTATTGCCCCCGCAGGAATCGAGAAAGATGGAACCGGTCATCATCATCTCCTCGTTGATATAGACTCCCTCCCCGACCTCAGCGAAGCATTAAGCGCAAGCGATCAAATCAAACATTTTGGCGGCGGTCAAACCGAAACAACCCTGACACTCCCACCAGGTGACCATACCCTCCAGTTAGTACTGGCAAACTACGTTCACATTCCCCATAATCCGCCAGTAATCTCAGAGCCCATCAACATCACCGTAGGAGGCGCTCTCTAAAAATCAAAATTAGCTACAAATAGTACCGTCAACTTCAACCGTTTAAAGTCTGCGATCGCAAAGGGTAATTTTTGTGAAAAGTCCAAACGCGATCGCAGATTTTTTAGATCGAGCAGATTATCCACACTATTGCGAGGCAGACATCTTCTCGGGTGGTGTCCGATATTTCGGTAACTGGGAAGCAAATCCCAAAGCAATGAGAGTCAACACAAACGCAACTTGCAAGGTAATCCCCATTGCCGAGACCGCAGCATCCGTCCCCACTTGACCTAAAGCCTCTTGTACTTTGGGCGAGAGCTGTTGAAAGAAGTCCTGCCGCTCCGCGCGATCAAACGTGAAAAATACCTGCTCCAAGGTCGTAATTGCCTCCTGACGCTGCAAAGCCGTGACGACGCCACCTAATTGAGTAATCGTCTGATCGACGATTTTGATCGACGCGATCGCAATTAACAAACTTCCCAGGACAGCCCGCCCTAAAGACTGACCTAAATTTTGAGACGGACGATAAACGCCACTGGCCTCAGATCGCTCACCGGGACGAGCGGCGGTATAAGTTAAACGAGCCACTTGCGAGAGCACCAATCCAGACCCCACACCCATAATCATCAGCACCGGCACTAACCGCAAGGTGCCCATATCAGCATCGATCAACTGAGCCACCCCGAAAATACCTGCCGCAAACAAAACCAAACCCGTCTGCAAAATCCAGCGCGACGGAAATTTGTCCTCCAGCTTGAGCACTTTAATCGATAGAATCAACACCACTAGATTCGTTAACGGATAAGGAATCACCGTCAGAGCCGTTTGCAACGGATTACTGCCTGCGACCGCCGGGAGAAACTGAAACAGATTAAATTGCAGTCCAGCGCTCACGCCAGCATGAAGCGTAGAGGTTGCTAGCCCCATTTGAAACGTCCGTCGCTGCAATAAACCAACGCGAAATAAAGAGGCCTGGCCCCGCTGACGTTGCCACTGCTGCCAATAAACATAGAGACCGAGGAATATTAAACCAGCAGCCAAAAGCGGCGGGACAATCGATAAAGAAAACGGCGGAATAACCCACTCTCCGAGGGTAAAAACCTGCTTCGGTCGCCACCAGCCATATTCACTGCCCAAGCTGGTTCCGAACAAAATCAACGCCAAACCGGCAAACGACAAACAGCCACCCACCCAAAGCGTCGGGGTAATTTCACCTGAAGACGATTTAGGCGTGCGACGGACCAACAGTAGAATAACCACGACCAACAAAAATTCGGGCAGAAACGCAGCTCGCCACCCAAACTGAGACGCCAATGCGCCTCCAATCAAAGAACCGGAAAGTGAGCCAAATACACCCGACAGCGTCAACGATAAAAACGCATTTTTTTCGGCACTATCTCCATAAAACCGCTCCATCCAAGCCCAAGGTGTACTAACTAAAGGCGTCGCCGCTAAGCCTCCGACCAAAGAATAAGTCAGCACAAACACACTAATATTCGGACTTGCGATCGCAGCGGCAGTGGCACACAAAAAGAGAATTAACCCGCCGATAAAAACCGGCTTGCGGCCATAGTGGCGCCCTAAATTTTCAGACGTAGGCGTAAAAGCAGCGGTGACCAGGGAAATTAACACCAGCGCCCCTTGGACATAGCCCACACTACTATCGAGTCCCTTGACCAACAGCGGCATGATCGGCGGAATCACGCTGATATTAAAAGCCACTAAATACAGCGCTAAACAGAGTCCGAAACCCAGACCCCGATTAGAAGAGGACGTAGCCGACTCCGGCGGCAGAGCGGAAGAAGGGGCAGTCATAACCGTTATGAGCGAGTTGACGACAACAACCTTAACCGACCCACATCGTTAACAATCCCTGCTGCCCCACCAGAAATTCCCGGACTAAGGAAATAATCCCAACCCAAATAATTGGGCTAATATCTACGCCCCCCAGCGGCGGAACCACCCGGCGAGTCGGTGCCAACAGCGGTTCAGTGGGTAAAGCCACCAAGCTCCAGGGAAATTTCGCTAATTCGACTTGGGGATACCAGGTCAAAACAATGCGCAGAATAAATAAAAACGACAAAGCGCCCAAGACAATGCCCAGAGCCAAGGTGCTGAGTTGAGCAAGATTAACAGCCATAAACCAGTACTCCTAAAAACAACTTGCGATCGCAAATACAACTTTTTTTGAGCTCAGCAGCTGCCATTCAACCACCGAGAGAATTAATTTTTGTAACGAGGTTTGACTTAAGCTTAACCGTCTAGCGGCGTCCAACTCACGAAATAATCGGCTTTAGCCCAACGAAAAAGCTCGGTCTTTCTGAGAAAAAACTCCCTTTTTGAGTAAAAAAATTTTATGATTTAGCAAAGCAAAGTTTCGTTAACAATTTCTAAGAGAACACTATGACACCTTCTCTCGCCAATTTTCTGTACAGCCTCTTAGCTGGAACTCTCATTGTTGTGATTCCTGCAACTATTGCTCTGGTTATTTTCAGCCGCAGTGATCGAGTTCGCCGAGGCTAAGCGCCAGCGTTCATTACTGTTTTCAACAGCAAAATATTCCGCAATTGCCTCAGCACGTTTTCAGTGTCTGAGGCAATTGTGTGTATAGTAGCCACCACTTGCGTAAAGGAGTCGCTGCATACCAGAAAGCTGAGAGCTTCAGCTAATTCAAGTCCACAGTGACCTTTTCTAATGCCCCCGTAAATTCAAAGGGCAGTTCATAGGCATCGGTCAAAGGTGTTCCCGTATCAAAGCCAATATCGAGAGTTTCATCTAGAGTCACCCGATTCGGAATGCTCTTCTCGACTCGCCCTTGTCCAATTTTCCGATTATTGGCGTACAGGGTAACTGTCGCGCCCGCATAAGGCTTATCGGCATCGGTTCGATACTGCGCTTTAAGGGTCACATCACCACTGGGCAAACGCTGCTCTGACGGGATCTCATACCGCTCAACATCGGCTAGGTTGTAGTAATAGACCAGCTTGCCGTCTTTGATATAGAGGCCATAGCCAGCAAAACGACCCCCGAGAGTTAGCAACATACCTTCTGCACCTTGAGTTGGAATGCGAACATCAGCCGTGATGGTGTGATTAACGTGCTTAAGATCCGGTGCCGACCCTTCCGGCACTCGAATGCCGCGAGGATACACAAAGCGATCGCGACCTTGAGTCAGGCTTGGCCGATTTTCGACATTTAAGCGAGCCGTTTTCCGGCCATCCAAGGGCAGAACGTTATATTTTGCAGCCTCAGCGAAAAATAGCGCCTTCATTTCCTGAAGCTTACGCGGCATTTCATCGGCAAGATCAACTGCTTGGGTAAAGTCTTCATCAATGTGATAGAGCTCCCAATCCAAATCCAAAATGTCTTTATCAGCTGGTGGCTCAGAAACCCAAGGCTCAGCCCACAAAGCGCTAGCCATCCAACCATCGCTATAAATCCCTTGGTTACCCAGCATCTCGAAGTATTGAGTATTGTGCTGAGTAGGTGCCTTGGCATCGTCGAAGGTATAGACCAAGCTAGTGCCCTCAATCGGTTTTTGGGCGACCCCATTCACTTCAATCGGCTGCTCGATCCCAATCGCCTCCAAAATCGTCGGTGCAATATCGATGACATGACTAAATTGGAAGCGCTTAGAGCCCTTATCTTTGATTTTTTCGGGCCAAGCGATCGCCATTCCATTTTGGGTCCCGCCAAAGTGCGAGGCAATTTGTTTAGTCCATTGAAAAGGCGTATCCATGGCCCAAGCCCAAGCGGCGGGAAAGTGATTGTAATACTTGGGTCCGCCCAACTCATCAATGGCTGCGACTTTGTCTTCTAGTTTTTCCGGTAACCCATTAAAGAAAGTCATTTCGTTGAGCAGACCGTTGAAGCCACCCTCAGCACTAGAGCCGTTATCACCCGCGATATAAATCACTAGCGTGTTATCCAAATCACCGAGTTCATCGATCACCTCGACTACCCGCCCGACTTCATGATCAACATGTGCCGTAAAACCAGCAAACACTTCCATCATGCGTGCATACACTTTTTGCTCTTCAGGAGACAGAGAATCCCAGGCCGCTAGACCGTCAGGTCGCTTGGTTAATTGAGCGTCCGCCGGAATCACACCCAGTCTTTTTTGCCGATCAAAAGTTGCTTCCCGATACTTGTCCCAACCCATATCAAATTGACCATTGAATTGATCGATCCACTCTTGAGGAGCTTGGTGAGGAGCATGGGTTGCACCGGGAGAAAAGTAGACAAAATAAGGCTTTTGGGGCGAGACAGCTTTGATTTGACGAATATGATTGATGGCATGATCCGCTAAGTCTGTACTGAGGTGGTAAGGAGATCCATCAGCGTTGGTTTCAGGCGGTTCAATGCGAGTGGTATTTTCGACCAGTGCCGGATGAAACTGGTCCGTATCACCCCCGACAAAACCATAAAAGTAGTCAAATCCCAAACCCCTCGGCCACCGATCGAAGGGTCCAGCCACGCTGCTTTCCCAGTCCGGCACATTGTGGTTTTTCCCAAACCAGGACGTTGAGTAACCATAGTCCTGCAAAATTTCCGCAAAGGTGGCGGCATTTTCCGGAATCACACCCGAATAGCCGGGAAAACCGGTTCCAGCTTCGGTAATCACGCCGTTGCCGACCGAGTGATGGTTGCGGCCAGTTAACAATGCAGCCCTTGTGGGCGAACAGAGCGCAGTTGTGTGAAATTGCGTGTACTGTAAACCGCTTTTAACCACTCGCTCCATGGTGGGAGTGGGAATGCTGCCGCCAAAACTACTAAACTGTCCAAATCCGACGTCATCAATCAGCACCAGCAAAATATTCGGGGCGTTTTCAATGCCAAAGGTTTCAGGGAGTTGGAGCTGAGTTTTAACCGGCTCAGAGGTTTTATACGTGAGTCCAACTTTCCCTGTAAAAGGCGGGGAAGGCACCGGCACAATTTGTTGAGCGATCACAGCTGGCGTGGGACACATAAATGCGATCACAATGACCAGCGAAATGACTAATTTCCAGACTCGAGTAAACATAGCGTTCCTATGATTGACAGATGAGAGCAGCCGCAGCCACATAAAGATTACGACTGTATGCCAGAACGCTTTTAAAGTGGGTCTACTCCAAATCAGCAGTGTCCAAAGCGATCTAGCCAAGGTTATTAAGAGCGATCACAATCTCAGGGAAAAACTCGAGAAGTTTGCGATCACCGATATACAAATCCAAAGCCCGAGATCCTTTTAAATCTCAGGCTTAACGTCAGCTACTTAATATCGATGGACACCTTGTCGATGGTACCGGCGAACTTGAAAGGTGGCTGATAGTCAGAACTAACCGGTGCCTGCAGGTCCATACCCACATCTTGGGTATCAACACCAAAACGACCCCCAACAGTTTTGGGGATACGCGCTTGTCCGACTTTCCGATTGTTGACATAAAGCGTCCCAGTACCGCCTTTACCAAACCCGCCGTCGTAGTTGAAGTCAAAGCGAACCGTGACCTTACCAGTCGGTAGCGGTCGTTCACTGGAGATAGTCGTGCGATCGAGGTCAAACCAGTTGTAGTGATAAGTCAACTTACCGTCTTTGACGTACAGCGCATAGCCGCCGGTAGTGCCACCCATCGCTAAAATCACGCCGTCAGCACCCCCGTCAGGAATGGTGAGCTCAGCAGCGATGCTATGAGACATATTTTTGACATCGGGCGCAGTTCCTTCGGGGATGTGCACCATACCCGGAAACAGATCGAAGTGTTTGCGCCCAGAAGTAAAGCTGGGACGCAGGCTGACATCTAAGCGTTCAGCAAAGCGATCATCGAGAGGAAAGACGTTATATTTTTCGCCTTCTAGTAAAAATAGTGCCTGGAGCTCGGCTAGCTTCTCGGGATTTTCAGCTTTGAGATCCGTCGATTGAGTAAAGTCTTCTTCGAGATCAAACAGTTCCCAGGTGTCCTCTCCGAACGGCACGGTCCCGGCTGTCACCCAAGGGACCCGATTATGAAAAGCAGACGCCATCCAGCCATCGTCATAGATTGCCCGGTGCCCAAACATCTCAAAATATTGAGTTTCGTGACGTCCCTCCGCTTTAGCGCCCCCAGACCCGAACGTATAGGCCATACTCACCCCTTCAATGGGTCGTTGAGGAATGCCGTTATGGAAGCGAGGTTCCGCGATACCTGCGACTTCCAACAGCGTAGGTGCAATGTCGATCACATGATGGAATTGCTCCCGCAGCCCCCCCTTGTCTTTAATGGTTTTGGGCCAAGAAATCACCGTGCCGTTGCGCGTACCGCCAAAATAGGAAGCCACCTGCTTCGTCCAGCGGAAGGGGGTATCCATCGCCCAAGCCCAGCTCACCGCATAGTGAGGAGAAGTTTCTGGTCCGCCCCAATCGTCGTAGTGCTTCAGGTTATCCTCCATGGTGAGGTTAAACCCATTGAGATTGAGAAGCTCGTTGTAGCTGCCAATCAAGCTCCCTTCCGCGCTAGAGCCATTGTCTCCGTTGATATAAATCACCAACGTGTTATCTAAATCGCCCAGTTCATCAATCGCATCGACAATCCGACCCACTTCGCGGTCGGTATATTCCAAAAATCCAGCGTAGGTTTCCATCTGGCGAGCCAGAATTTTGTGTTCTTCTTCGCTGAAATCATCCCAGGCAGGCATTTGTTCTGGTCGGGGCGTTAGCTGGGCATTGGCTGGAATGATGCCCATTTTTTTCTGACGCTCAAAAATTATGCCCCGCTCTTTATCCCAGCCATGGTCAAATTTGCCTTTGTACTTTTCAATAAATTTGGCCGGAGGCTGGTGTGGGGCATGAACGGCACCAGGGGCAAAATAAGCAAAATAGGGTCGATCCGGAGCAATAGACTCTTTGTAACGAATCCACGCGATCGCTTTATCAGCTAAATCATGGGTCAGATTATAGCCGTCTTCCGGGAATTTGGTCTGTTCTACCGGATTTTGGTTTTCGTAGAGGGTGGGATACCACTGGTCTGTTTCACCGCCAATAAAGCCGTAGAAATAGTCAAAGCCAAGACCATTGGGCCAGCGATCAAACGGACCCACATTGCTGGTTTGGTTATCTGGCACATTATGATTTTTACCGAACCAAGCAGTACTGTAGCCACTCTCTTGCAAAATTTGCCCCACAGTAGCCGTACTTTGGGGAATTAACCCGGTGTAGCCTGGATAGCCATCCGCTAACTCTTGAATGGTTCCAGAGCCGACCGAGTGATGATTCCGCCCGGTCAGCAGCGCGGCACGAGTAGGAGAACAAAGCGCTGTCGTATGAAATCGGTTAAAACGCAGCCCATTATCAGCTAAACGGTCGAAAGTGGGTGTTGAAATAGAGCCCCCAAACGTACTAGCAGAGCCAAACCCCGCATCGTCAATTAGCACGAGTAAAATATTTGGCGCACCGTCTTGAGCTTGAGGTGATCCGAGTAAACCAGTATCAGGTTCTGATTGCTTGTACGTGAGCCCGATCTTGCCGCTGAACTCCGGATCAGGCTGCGGCAAAAGCTCCAGCGCATCCACCGCAGGTACACTTAATGCAAACACCAGGATTAGAGTAAACACACCTCTCCAGAAGCATCGGCCCATAGCAACCTCATTACAAAGAACTCACGTCAAGTCTCGCCAAAGCTTTCAGCGCTGAGGCTGGATTGGCAAATTTGCTAGCAAAAGTCCTATGACAGAAGACTTTTTTAGCCATGCGGACGATAATTTTTCACCAACCCATCAAACAATCCGATGGTTGGACGTCAAAACTATTTATTGACGATGGCTCGATCAGTTTAGAGAAGCCCGTAAAAAGAGATTCAATAACGGGTCTGTAATTCATAAATCTCTAACTATGTTTGCAAAAAGCATTCGATGCATGAACCCCAGAAAATCGACAAAAAGTGCTCCCGCAAGGTTAATCTAGTCGCCGAACCGCTAAGGTAAAGCTAAATTGACATAAACAAGCAAAATCAGTTTGTCAAGGAGACGGGCATGGTCAACTTTGGGCTAAATTCAGCAAGCTTACTGGGCATTGTGCTGGCCCTTTGCGGTGCTGGTTTATTTTTCCTGAGATCCGTCCGCCCAGAGCTATCGCGGGATTACGACATCGTATTTGCCGTCATTGGTCTAATTTGCGGCTCTATTTTGTTATTTCAGGGCTGGCGTCTAGACCCCATTTTGGCGTTCGGTCAGTTTCTCCTTGCGGGCACCTCTGTTTTTTATGCGGCGGAATCGGTCCGCTTACGGGGGTCTTCTACAGCTCAAGCCCGTCGCAACTCGAAGATTGTGGATGATGATCGCCCAGTCAGCTCCCGTGTCCGAGTAGAAGCCGAGCTAGATCAACTGGAACCCTACGAAGACGACTATTACGATTACGACGCCGAACCGAACTTCGAATATCGTCGTTTAAGGGGCTACGACGATCCCAATACAAGTCGTCGCAGCGCCTACGATGATGAAGCAGACTCCCGGTCGACCCGGTCCAGTCGTAGTCGCACTAGTAACCGCCGTAGTGCGAGCAGTCCAGACCGTCGTGAATCCAGCCGTCCTCGTTCCAGCGCAACACCCAGTAGTCGCTCTCGTCGCCCTAGTACCAGCCGACCCCAGCGCCCCGGCTATGAAGATAGCTATGACGCCTGGTCAGAGAATGACTTCGATAACGACGTTGACCGCCGTCCACCATCCTCTCGTCCCAGCCGCGGAAGCACACCAGATGCCCCTCGGCGTCGGTCCCGTCGTCCGGCCAGCTCTGCTGATTACGTTGACTACCAGCCCCTAGACCCTCAAGACTTGGGGCGCAGCTACCAAGATGACGAAGGCTACAATGATGAGCCTTATGACAATCCGTCCAACTCTCCCGAAGCTCCACAGGATGAGCACAGCGACACTGCCGAAGACCTCAAAGGCTCCGAATATTAAACGCCGAAAATCATTTTTCAAGAAATTCCTTAGCCTATTGCTCGGGTCTAGTTTAGGGCTTGTTAGCTGCCAATCCACTCCCCAAGTTCCCGGTTCGAATACGCTCAATAGTTTCTATTACGACGGCGAGCCGAGCCTTAGCGGGGATGGTCGCTGGCTAGCGTTTGTGTCGGAACGGACAGGTCGCAGTGAATTACGCCTCTACGACCTGCGCAATCGTCGCTTTGTTGACTTACCCCAACTCGCTGATGATTCGGCGATCGCACAGTCTCCGAGCTTAAGTCGAACGGGTCGATATCTGGCTTATTTAGCCAATCGGGATGGCCGTCCGCAGATCATTTTGATCGACCGTATCACCCGCGAATCCACCATCCTGACAAAAAATTACCGGGGTTGGCTGCGGAATCCCCAGCTTTCCCCGGATGGTCGATATGTTTGGTTTGAAACGAGTCGGCGGGGGCAATGGGATATCGAAATGCTTGATCGCGGACCGGATATTGAGCCGGATCTCCCAGAAGGCGTAACGGTGACGCCGCCCCCCGATGCGCCGAATTAACCGCCAGCTACAGCGGGAACAATACTGACTTCATCACCTTCTTTGAGAGGCGTTTCAGCCCCTTGTAAAAAGCGAATATCCTCGCTGTTCACGTAAAAATTTAAAAATCTACGCAGATTACCCTGCTCATCACACAAGCGACCTTTCATACCGGGGCAAGACTGATCCAACACATCTACTAACTCTTGCAGGGTGGAGGCAGAACATTCAACCACCGCCTGATTATTAGTGAGCTTCTGTAAAACAGTCGGAACGAGAACTTTGATAGCCATGATTAACTTCAACGTGAATAAAACAACATAAACAAGGAAAGAGGCAAGGCTTAACCGCGTTCTACTCGCACCTTACCTCCGTCAAACTTTCCGGCACCTTGCGCTCACCCGTTGTGATCGCAGGTTGCGATCACAAGTCAACGTCAAGTCACAATCTCAACAAAACCCCAGCCTCTAAACTACGGTTTGCTGCCACTCCAAACGCTCCAGCGTGCGGGAACGCTCCAGAGCGCGCTCAAAGCTGCTCAAGTTCCCATCGATGGTTAAAGGCTCTCCAATATAACCCTGTACTGCTTCTTGGGTTTTGAGCCCGTTACCGGTGATGTAAGCAACCGTCTTGGCTTCAGGGTCAATTTTCCCAGCTTCGACCAGCTTCTTCAGCACCGCAATGGTGGTGCCACCCGCTGTTTCGGTGAAAATACCTTCAGTTTCAGCCAGCAGCTTCATTCCTTCGACAATCTCAGCATCTGTGACAGACTCAATTTGACCGTTAGTTTTACGAGCCACATCCAGCGCATAAACACCATCTGCCGGGTTGCCAATCGCAATGGACTTCGCAATGGTGCTGGGCTTAACTGGCACAATAAAGTCACGACCTTCTTTAAACGCTTGAGCAATGGGAGAGCAGCCTTCTGCTTGAGCCCCGCAGAACTGAACAGTCTTATCGGCAACCAAACCCACTTTGACGAACTCTTGGAAGCCCTTGTAAATCTTGGTATAGAGAGAGCCAGACGCCAACGGAGCCACCACACAATCGGGCAATTCCCAACCAAGCTGCTCGGCGACTTCAAAGCCTAGAGTCTTGGAGCCCTCAGAATAATAGGGGCGCAAGTTGATATTGACAAAGCCCCAGCCATAAGTGTTAGCAACTTCGGAACACAGACGATTGACCT
>JBCDHF010000127.1:0-11377 GCA_038750375.1 Cyanobacteria bacterium P01_H01_bin.15 | reverse complement strand
CACTCATTCAATACAGCCATTGCTCCTTGTTTTTTGAGCAGGTAGGAGGAGGAATTAAACCGTGGATTTCATATCCGATTTCATCACACTTTTTCTCGCTAAGTTGCAGTCTCCAACCCTGGGCTTTCTTATTGGCGGGATGGTCGTTGCGGCGGTTAATAGCCGATTGCAAATACCAGACGCGATTTATAAATTTATTGTCTTTATGCTGCTCATCAAAGTTGGCTTGAGCGGCGGCATCGCTATCCGCAACGCCAATCTAGCGGCGATGCTGTTACCTGCAGCGTTTGCCATGATCGTCGGCATTTTAATTGTGTTTATCGGACGCTACACCTTAGCTAAGTTCCCCAAGGTGAAAATTTTGGATGCGATCGCAACGGCAGGACTATTTGGTGCGGTCAGTGGCTCGACCCTTGCCGCAGCTCTGACACTTCTCGAATCGGAGGGTATTCAGTATGAGCCCTGGGCGGCGGCACTCTATCCCTTCATGGATATCCCTGCCTTGGTGACCGCAATTGTTTTAGCGAGCATTTACCTCAGCAAACAGCGCGACATCCCAGACCAGGCTGCGCGGCAGGACGCCGTTCTCCGTAAACAACCGATCGCAGCAGGCGGGGCGAATGAGCAGGATGTGATTTCTGGAGAGCGTCGCAACGAGCGAAGTATCGTCGCTAGCGGATATCCCAAGCGCAATACTCCTAAAAAAGTTGAGATATGGCCAATTGTTAAAGACAGCCTCCAAGGTTCGGCGCTATCTGCGCTACTACTCGGTCTTGCCCTTGGCGTGCTAACACGGCCAGAAAGTGTTTATGAAAGTTTCTTCAATCCGCTTTTCCGAGGTCTGCTCTCAATACTGATGTTAGTAATGGGAATGGAAGCAACCGCTAGGATCGGTGAGCTGCGCAAGGTCGGACAATGGTACGCACTTTACGCCTTTTTCGGACCGCTGCTGCATGGTCTGATCGCCTTTGGCTTTGGTCTGATTGCCCACTTCATTACCGGATTCAGCCTGGGCGGAGTCGTAATCCTAGCGGTCATCGCCGCCTCTAGTTCTGACATCTCCGGCCCGCCTACGCTACGTGCCGGTATTCCCTCTGCCAATCCTTCTGCTTATATTGGTTCATCCACGGCGGTCGGAACACCAGTGGCACTCGCCCTGGGAATACCGCTCTTTATTGGGCTAGCACAAGCGCTGATGGGAAACTAACGCTCAAAACGCTCAAAATCATTGCGATCTGCTTTGTCGGTCTGGGACGGGCGTTTTCATTCAGGCTCATGCAATGGCCAGAAGGCTACGAATTCCCATTCTGTTGATGTGACTTTCCAAATAAATACTTCAAGAGGTAACACTTATGACTAAAAAAGCCAGCAAGCTCGTCATCGTCACGGAAAAGTTGTTGCTGCCAAAAATCGCTAAGATCATTGATGCAGCAGGCGCTACCGGTTACACGGTGGTTGATGCCGGGGGGAAAGGCAGTCGGAACATCCGTTCTTCTGGGCAACCGACCGTCTCTGATACCTACTCCAATATCAAGATTGAAGTACTGACCCCTAATCGAGAAATGGCTGTCAGTATCTCAGACGAGGTCGCAATGCAGTTTTTCGATGATTATGCCGGTATCGCCTATCTTTGTGACCAGATAGAAGTCTTGCATGCGCACAAGTTTTGATGCCCGTTTTCATCAGATCGTTTCGGATACCTCTAAGGTTGAGTCGCTTAATTCTAAAGCATTCTGGCCGGTAATCGCAGCAGCCCCAAGCAAGTGCTCAGAATCAATTATTCTCTACCTGACTTTGTTGCTTTTTCAAATATGCATCCAACTCATCTGCATCTTGAAACACTTCATTAAGCGGAACGGCTTTGGCGATTTTGAAGACTTTTTGGACTTGGGGGCTGGGATGTGTGATGAGCAATTTGCCGTCGCGGGACTGCATTAATTTTCGAGATTTCACCAAAACTCGCAAGCCCGCACTAGCAATGAAATGAAGTTCTTCTAAGTCCAAAATTAACGTTTTAGTGGTCGGTGCCAAATTCTGCCCAATAAATTGATCGAGATCTGTCGCTGTAGTAGTCGTGAGTTCTCCTGCTAAAGACAAGCGCAGCGTATGGGTCTCATTGGGGGTAGGTCGAATTTCTAAAGGCATCCACTTTCTCCAGGGCGGCTGGTTTAAATTCTAATTCTGCCCAGCGATGCGACGAGAGACCGTTAAGATATTTTTGCGATCGCGGTAGATGTAATCGATGTGATCCGAGAGCTCTTTAACGAGATGGAATCCCAAGCCCCCGATGGGTCGCTCGTCGAAATCAAGGGCAAAATCTGGCGTATCGATTTCTTGGAGCGGATTAAACGGCTGCCCGGCATCTTCGAATCTCAGGGAGAGGTCACCAGCGGCTAGACGCACCCAAATATCGATGGTGTGGGTTATTTCGGGTTCGTGCCCGTAGCTAATAATATTGGCGAGTATTTCCTCTGAGACGAGTTGCGCATCTTCGATATAGTCACTAGATAACTGCTCCTTGAGCAAAATTTCACCTAGGTGCTGTCGAAAATGATCTAGTTGGGTCAGCTCAGTGTTGATGGTAATTTGCCATTCCACGGTTTTCTCCTCAAGGGGCAGATGCAGTGTCGGTGCATATTGAAAGGCTAACAGGGTGATGTCGTCTGATTGGGGATGATTCTCCACGAATTGGTGCAGATAAAATTGCAAGATCCGGATTGTCCTAATAGGGGTCCCGGGGGGCTCCACTTGGAGGGCGGATAAGAGTCTTTCCTCAGAAAAATAATCTCCGGCTGCATTGGTGGCTTCTGTAATGCCATCCGTATAAAGCAGCAGCAGATCGTCCGATTCTAATTTCAATCCCTGGGCAGGATATTCCGCATCAAGGTAAAGTCCCACGGGTGGTCCGGTTTCTAATGGGATGGTGCCCACCTTACCGTGGCGATCGAGCAAAATGGGCGCATCATGACCGGCACTGGCGTAGCAGAGTTCTCCGCTGGGCAAGCTGACGATGCCGCAGAACAGGGAGACAAACAGGCATTCAGGATTGTTGCGGCTGAGATGGTCGTTGACAATTTCTAAAATTTCATGGGCATGACTATCGACTAAGGCGATCGACCGGATGAGGGTGACTGTTCGAGCCATTAACAACGAGGCCGCAATACCTTTACCCACCACGTCTCCAATTAAAAAGCAAATGCGATCGCGACCGAGGGGGAAAAAGTCGTAAAGATCGCCGCCGACAAATTCGGCCGGGGTGAGTAAGGCAGAAATTTGGTAGCGTGAATCCGCATTCAGCCCGAGGTCCACTTGCGGCACCATGGTTTGCTGAATTTGACCGGCGATGGCTAGCTCACTTTCCAGTTTTTGTTTGGCGGCAATGGTGGTTTCGAGTTCAGCGATGCGATCTTTGAGGGCGTCACGCATTTCGCCAAAGGACTGGGTCAACCGCCCCACTTCATCTCGACTCTGGGTTGCGGGCAGTTGGGTATCGAGATTTCCATGGGCAATTTCGTCGGTGCTTTTAATGAGCAGTCTTAACGGTCGAATCGTGCGATGGGTAATGAGGGCGACCGCCAGACAAATGAGCAGCAAATCTCGCACCATTAACGAGACGACAATCCAAACGTTTCGGCGCTGAAATAGTCTGATTTGGGTTTCGGGAAAGGCAATGCCCAAAATCCAATCAGTCGCCGGAACAACACTAAAGACCAACATCCCCTGCTCATTCACGGCGGCTTGTTGAGCAATACGTAACTGGCTTTCAAATTTGTCCATGTTTGCCTCAGAGGGAGTGGGGAGAGGCATCGGCTCCGGGGCAAACCAGCTCCAGCTCTGAATTTTCTCAGAAGGTGTAATAATCCATTGCTGACTATTCGGGACAAACACCAGTGGCTCTCCGAGGGTCAGTTGAGAACCTTCGTCGGTGACCGGCAATTGGGCCAAAAACGGCTCTAACCATTCCAGCTCAATTTCAATCATTAGCAGCTCAGCGGAATCGGCGAGAGGTAAGCAGTAGGTGACCCCTAGTTTTTGTTGGGATTGACTCAGAGGATAGGGTGTAGTCCAGTCTCCGCCGGTGAGATTTGGAATCGTTTCTTGGCAGCGAGCTTGGAGATAGGTGAGCTGGCTTTTGCGGAGTTTTTCGCGCTGGCGGACCTGTCGAAAGCCAATGGATTCAGGAAGACGGCTTTTCGCTGAAATCGGGGCAATGCCCACTGCCGAGATTCGCGTTTGCTGCTCAGCTAGTGCTTGCAAAAGAGATTCCAGCATTAAGGTACGCTCGGGGCTGGAACTGGCGGATTGATTAACTTCACTGACGAGCTGAGCTTCTTTTTCGATAGCGCGCAGCGTCTGCTCAATTTCGGTGGCGGCGGCGTTGAGGCGAGATTGGGTGATTTTGGTCATCCAACCTTGTAAGGCTTCACGAATTAATCGGTTTGCAGCGAAATAGGACACCGAATAAATGCCGAGGGCCGCCACAATACAGCTAAAGACCAGGCGATGAGTGAGGCTTCGAAATTTGAATCGCATAACCGGCCTGATGGAAAGGAACTTGCGCTTGCTTAAAGGGTTCCCCGCGCAAGGTTAAGGATGAACCAAATACGGCTGCTTTCGGATTAAATAGCGCTCATTTGCATGGTTTTCGGATCAAAGCCTGATGGAAATTGGGTCGCTTGGGGATCGTAGTCGGCATTTTCTAGAACTGCGCCCATTAGTTGCGTGTCACGAAGATCGGTCCCGATCACCATTGCGCCTTTGAGGTTGGCATCGGTAAGGTTGGCGCTGCGGAGAATAGCGTAGCTGAAATCGACGCCTCGTAAGCTAGCCCTACTCAGGTTGGCGTCACTTAGATCTGCATTACTAAAGTCAACGCCTTTGAGATCAGCTCCTTGAAGATCAATACCCATTAAACTCAGCCCGGCAAAATCACGCTTGCCAGCAGCATAGGCTGAAAGAATGTCTTGGGCAGTCGAGGGGGAATCACTCATGGGAAGAATCCTGACGGGAAAGGATAGGCGCTCGTTTGTGATCGCAAAAATCTAAGCAGCCAATTAGCTAAGTGACGGCGCTACCGCAATTTTGTCGGTATGCTAGCATCCCCACTTTCTAGGGCATTGGTTTGAAACAGATTGCTACAGAATTCATTGGCTCGAATATAGCAGCCGACACCTTCGTATAGAGGCGGCTGCGTGCCAGAACACTCTAGAATTAGTCACCTCAAAATCAGAAGTGTCATAAGCGTTCTGGCAAAAGCTATATTTACGGACCCGAGCAAAGCTGTTCAATATCAGCAGGCTCTTTGGGAAGTTGAGCGGTTAACACATCAGCCCCAGTTTCAGTCACTAAGACATCATCTTCGATGCGGATACCTCGTACATCAGCAAAGTCGGCTAGACGCTCCCAGTTCACCAGATCTTGGTAGCGATCACGGATTTTAGGATCTTGCAAAATCGCGGGGACTTGATAAAACCCCGGCTCAATGGTAACGATCATTCCGGCTTGCAAAGGACGATCCAAGCGCAAATAGCCGAGACCAAAGCGGGGGCTGCGGGTGCGGCCGTCGGCATAACCGGCTAGATCGCCCAAATCTTCCATATCGTGCACATCCAAGCCCAACAGATGACCAACGCCATGAGGAAAGAAGAGCGCGTGAGCGTCTTGCTCCACTAAGTCAGCGGGATTGCCTTTGAGAATTTTGAGCTCGACCAGACCTTCTGCGATCGCAAGACAGGCGTCCAGATGAATATCCCGATATTCGGCACTCGGTTTAATCAGATCCACGCAGCGATGAGCGTTGAGCACGACCTCATACAGTTCTTGCTGGGTTGAAGAGAACTTCCCTGAAACCGGCCAAGTGCGAGTAATATCAGAGGCCCAGCCCGTATCGGTTTCTGCCCCGACATCAGCCAACAACAGCTCCCCATTTACCAGCTCATTGCTGTAAATATTGTTGTGTAAAACTTCTCCTCGCACTGTCACAATACTGCCGTAAGCAGGCGAAAAATCAGCCTGTTGAATCACCGCTTCCATCGCCGCTCTGACGGTGGCCTCCGTTTTTCCGGGCTGGGTAATCTGCATCCCCGTTCGGTGGGCTTCGATCGAGACGGCAATGGCTCGACGAACTTCTGCGATCGCAGCATGATCGTGGACAAGGCGTGCTTGCACAATGGCGGCGGCAAGTTGGCGATCGCGGCTCGATTGGGTTATGTCCAAAGGGCGTTGCAGTAGGGTTTGTTGCTGTTGTTGCGTCCGGCTGTCAAAGACCGGTAAAGACGCTGCATCACTGAATTTGGAAAGTTCTGATAAAGGATAAGCCTCGTCGGCCCCAATGGTGGTTGCGACCGTTTCCCGGTCGGCGCTAGCTCCGTGCCAGAGCGCACTCGCTGCTGTAGGATTGTCGTAGAAAAGGGTTAAGTTTCCTTGTTCTAAATGGATAACCGCATTTTCGAGGGCGACTCCAGCAAAATACAAAAAATGGCTGCTGGCGCGAAAGGGATAGGTATTGGCTGGAAAATTACGAGAGGCGGGTCGACCAGACCACAGAAGTGCGGAGTCCGAAAAATGCTGGGCGAGGACTTGTCGTCGCCGTTGCAGAGTCTGAGTGTCCATAGAAAATTACAAATAGCCAGAGGGGATGGCATTGGGAGTTAAGGGGAACGGCTCCAACAGCGAGTTACTCGCGAGCCGAAACCCGGACGATACTTCCAATTTAATTAACGCAAGCCATTCTCTACCACTGATACCCTGAGACTGAATCTGTTTGCCAAATGAGTGACGTATGTTTCCGACCCGCGCTAGTGGTATCTTGCTGCACCCAACTTGCTTTCCCAGCCGGTATGGCATTGGGGATTTGGGTCAGGAAGCCTTCGACTTTGTGCAGTTTCTCTACGAAAGCGATCAGCGCTGGTGGCAGATTTTGCCGTTGGGACCCACCAGCTTTGGGGATTCTCCCTATTTGTCCTATTCAGCGTTGGCAGGGAATCCACTCCTCATCAGTCCCGATAAACTGCGGGAAGTCGGACTTTTAAGCGATTCTGATCTGGCGTATATTCCCGATTTCCCCCTCGATAGCGTGAATTTTGACTGGGTCAAAGAAGTCAAACACCCACTCTACGAAACCGCTTGCCAGAATTTTCATCAGAATCCGCCCGCAGCGCTAAAAACTAAATTTTCTGCCTTTTGCGATCGCAACCAAGATTGGCTGGATGACTATGCTCTTTTTATGGCGATTAAGGAAGCTCAGGGGGGGTCTGCTTGGTACGATTGGCCGACTGACCTAAAGTGGCGCAAGCCCCTAACGCTAGTCAAAGCCAAGACCGAACTGAAAGATCGACTTTTCTATCATCAGTTCCTGCAATTCTGTTTCTTTGAGCAATGGTTGGCTCTGCGTCAGTATGCCAATGACCGACACATTTTAATCTTCGGCGATATTCCCATCTACGTCGCTCATGACAGCGTGGACGTGTGGGGACACCCAGAAATTTTCCACCTCGATCCTGAGACGGGAGACGCCACCCTCAAAGCAGGCGTGCCGCCAGATTATTTCAGCGAAACCGGTCAGCTCTGGGGAAACCCGGTCTATAACTGGGAAGCCATTCAGAAGGAAAACTACCAATGGTGGTTCTCTCGGTTTAAAGGTGTATTGAAACTAGTAGACGTGGTACGCATTGACCATTTCCGCGGATTTGAAGCGTTTTGGGCAGTTCCCGGCGAAGAAGAGACTGCGATGAACGGTAGCTGGTTACCGGCTCCGGGAGATGAATTTTTCACGGCTTTGCAAAAAGACTTGGGTGAGCTACCGATTGTCGCCGAAGATTTGGGCGTCATCACGCCAGAAGTGGAAGCGCTCCGCGATAAATTTGAATTTCCGGGCATGAAACTGCTGCATTTTGCGTTTGATGATAATCGCGCCAATCCGTTTTTACCGTTTAACTATCCGCGTAATTGTGTGGCCTATACCGGCACTCACGACAACAACACCACTGTCGGTTGGTTTACTGAGCGAGATGAATATGCACAACAGCGAGTCTTAGATTTTATCGGCGGGGTCGATAGCTGGGGCGTACATTGGAGCTTAATTCGTTTGGCGATGAGTTCAGTCGCGAACCAAGCCATTTTCCCGTTTCAGGACATTTTGGGTCTTGGAGCAGATGCCCGCATGAATACCCCGAGTTCACCGGAAGGGAATTGGGGCTGGCGTTTCCGTAAGGAAGCACTCAACCCGGAAATGCGGGACCGCTTGCGTTATTTAACTTATCTATATGGTCGGCAACCCGTTAACGAAACACCCATTCCTAGTGAGGAGACGGCCGAGGAGTCAGAAACACCTGCGGCAGATTTACCGCAAGCGTCTTGACAAGCTCCGTTTGAGCCTAGACGCGTTTTATGTGATCGCAAAAGTTGTTTTGCAACAGCATCGGTCCGAAAAGCCTAAATGTTTGTGGAGTGTTAATCGACATCACCGATGACTGAGCCGACGATCCGTAATTTGTGGGTGCTGCAAGAAGAGGGCGCCCAACTCGCTGTAATCGAGCAACAGTTGGCCACCAGTGAGCATCGTTTCCAGGCGATCGCAACGGTCGAGTTAGCCCAGACTCAGTGGGAAAAGCTGTTGGCGGGACAGCTGGTACGGCCCGATCTAATTTTGCTGGACTGGCAGTTTGGCTCGGGGCTCGCCCCTAAGCTACTCGCTCAACTTAAAGACAGCTTCTCTCTACGACGTATTCCGATTATTGTCCTCAGCCGAGATCGCAAAGCGGTTTTGGAGGTTTATGCGGCACGGGGGAACTGCTACGTTATTTGTCCTGAAGATCTGGATCAACTTACCGGCACCATCCGCCAAATTGAGGAATTTTGGTTGGGGATTGTAACGCTCCCTTGTGAGTAATTGCTTTTGCGATCGCAAACTTTTGAAGGGGATCTATCAACAAAATTTTCGAGACATTTTTCGCCAACACATTAGTTTGTGAATGTTGTTGAATAAATTAATTTAGGTTGCGCCAGGGTGATGTTATGCGCTCGTTTCAAAATGCGCGAACTATCCTGAATTGGTAAATCATCTCCACAGATAGCAACCGTCACCTTATGTAGAGGAGCGTGTCAAAACGCTTTTAAATTGGGCAGCTCAAAATTTGAATTGTCCTACGCGATCTGGCAAAGACTGACTATAAAACCTATTTACTGCGATCGAGCGCCAAGACCTATGCAAAATACTACCCTTTCTGAGCTTGAGCTTCAGAGCCTCAAGCAACCCAAGATTAGTGTCTTAACCCAAGTCCAACCCCATGGTGTGTTGCTGGTGTTGGCGGAACCAACGCTCGAAATTATTCAAGTCAGCCGCAACACGTCAGCAGCGTTTGGTCGCTCGCCAGAGGCAGTTTTGGGGATGACCCTAGAAGATCTGTTTGACCCCTATCAAGTTGAGCAATTTCAAGGGGCGCTTAATAGTGATCGCTTAGAGCGGGTTAATCCCATCAAAGTCTGGGTCCGCAGAGAGGGTGACGAATTTAGCATTTTTGATGGCGTGTTTCATCGCAGTGCCGATGGACTCCTGGTTCTAGAGTTAGAGCCGGCGTTAACCCAAGAAAACATTCCTTTTTTAGGCTTTTACCATCTCGCGAAAACCTCTGTTAGTCGACTATCTTCAACCACACGCTTCCAAGATTTCTGTCAGATTATCGTCGAAGAAATTCGCAAAGTCACCGGGTTTGAACGGGTGAAGCTATACCAGTTCCATGAAGACGGACACGGCGAAGTGCTCGCGGAAGATCGCCACCCAGAGATGGACTCCTATTTGGGGCTCCATTTCCCGGAATCGGATGTGCCTCAGCCTGCCAGAGAGATGTTTTTGGCTAACTGGATTCGCATCATCCCCGACGCGACCGCTAAACCGGTTGAACTCTATCCCGCTATCAACCCCCAAACCGAAACGCCGGTTGATTTGACCCTGTCTATTCTCCGCAGTCCCTATCAGTGTCACTTGGAATATCTAAAGAATATGGGCGTACAGTCATCGCTCACTATTTCATTGATGCAGGGGGATAAACTCTGGGGTTTGATTGCCTGTCATCACCGCACTCCGAAGGCGATTCCTTATGAACTTCGTAAAGCTTGCGAATTTTTAGGGCGGCTGATTTTCTCTGAAATTGCCAACCGCGAAGCCGACGCCGATCAGCAATACCGACTGTATCTGGCGCAAGTGCGATCACATTTGGTCGAAACCATGACCAGTGCGGATAATTTTCTGGATGGTCTGTTAAACGCTCAGCCCAGTTTGTTGTCGTTGGCGGGGGCAACGGGAGCGGCGGTCTGCTTTAACGGTCATTGGCAGACCTTGGGCTTGACACCAAGCGAGCGGGAATTGGAATATCTGCTGCAATGGCTGAAAGCTCATACTGAGCAAGATGTGTTTTATACCGATTCGTTGCCCAGTCTCTACAGCGATGGGGAACGGTTCAAGGAAATCGCTTGCGGGATGCTCGCCATTGCGATCGCAAGACAAAGCTATGTAATTTGGTTCCGGCCGGAGGTAATCCAAACGGTCAACTGGGGCGGAGACCCGAATCAGGCATACAGCTTAGTTAACGAGGCGGCCGGAACGCATCGACTGTGCCCCCGTCAATCGTTTGAGCTGTGGAAAGAAACGGTTCGGCTCAAATGTCTGTCCTGGCAACCCGTGGAAATCAAAGCGGCTTTGGAATTGCGGAAAGGAATCATTAACGTAGTGCTCCGACAAGCCGAAGAACTGGCACTGCTCGCCCAAGATCTCCAGCGCTCCAATGCTGAACTGAAAAAGTTTGCCTATGTGGCATCCCACGATTTGCAGGAACCCCTCAACCAGGTTGCTAATTATGTGGAACTGTTGAAGCTACGCTACGACGAAGCGTTAGATAATGACGCCAAGGAATTCATTGATTTTGCGGTGTCTGGGGTTAATTTGATGCAGACCCTAATTGATGACGTGTTGGCTTACTCGAAAGTCGATTTGCAGGGAATTGTCTGGGAACTGACCGATTTGGAAGAGCCCTTACAGCGGGCGCTCAACAGTTTGCAAGGACGCATTGATTCCACCCGCGCCAAAATCACGTGCGACCCCCTGCCGAGCATAGTCTCTGACGGCACCCAGATCATGTTGCTGTTCCAAAATCTGTTGGGCAATGCCATCAAATTCCGCCGAGAGAAAGAAACTCCGGAAATTCATATTGGGGTGTCTCGCTTGGAAGAACATTGGGAGTTTGCCATCACCGATAACGGCATCGGCTTAGATATGGAGTTTTGCGATCGCATTTTTGTGATCTTCCAGCGCTTGCATACCCGAGACGAATATCCCGGGTCCGGCATGGGCTTGGCGATCTGCAAGAAAATTGTGGATTGT
>JBCDHF010000126.1:0-11425 GCA_038750375.1 Cyanobacteria bacterium P01_H01_bin.15 | reverse complement strand
CATCATCCGGATTAGACTCCATCGGCAACCAGCCAAAGCCGGGTACAAAAAACTCAATCCACACATGTTTAAAGTCTGTAATTAAAGGCAATTTCCGCTGCTGGGGGTGGGGGGGACAATTGTAACGGCCGACTGTTCGACAAGCAATGCCATTGAGACGAGACAGCGCCAGCAGCACTCCCAAATATTCGCCGCAGGACCCCACGCCCCGCCGCAGCACAATATCCGGGGTATCAATATGGGGTTTGATGCCATAGGAAAGTCGATCATAGACATAGTTGCGAATGGAATACATCTTCCGCAGCAGATTCGTCTCTGTTCCAATCGCCGATTCAGCCGACCGTAAAATAATATCGGTCCCCATCGCCAAATCATCATCATCTTGCAGATATTTCGTTGTATATTCCGCAGACAATGCCGGTAATGACTCGCATTCTGGCGGTTGCAGTTGGTATTTAATACTCCACACCTCCAACTGAGCCCGCCAACCAAAAACGTAGCGTTCTCGCTCTGTCAGTTTCGGAAATTTAAAGACGGCAATCCGCTGACCCTCAATAATTTCTTCGGTAAAGGGCATTCCGACCGGTTCCACCAAGCGAATTTTCTGGCGATCGGTTTCAGCCGGCAAGGCAATCCGCCATTCCAAGTTTTCTAATAGAAACGGATCTAGTGGCGAAATCTCTTCTGTGTAGGTCAACTCTACCAGGAATCCATTAGAGCGAGCATAGCGACCAGCTTCGTTGTAACGGATATTGAGCGGATGCAAAAATGTACGATCACGATATTGCAACTCAAAATTCGGTTCTGCATTAGGGTTATCCCGAATATAGGGCTCAGAATCGGCATAGGCGACATAGCGGACCTCTTCCATTGAGCCAGCAGCTCGATAAAAAGCCAGCGCTGTCGGTCCAGCAAAGGGGGTCAACACGCTAAATTTGATATCACCAGTACCCCGATCAAGGCAGTAAACCGTCTGCTCAATATCGTCAGTAACCCAGAGTTCTTCACCTTGGATTACAATATTTTCGCGGCCGATACCGGGCGCATAGAGATGGGTGATCAGTGAGCCGGTCGAGCGCTTATAAATCAAAATATCGGCGCGGCGCTGACAGGTCAGGTAAATGGTGTCGTCCCTAACGGCGATTCCTTCAACTAAATCCGTGGCATTAAAGCAATACTTCGGCTGAAGCTTCGGCGAGGTTAGCTCGCAACAATAAACCGATTCGCGGCTAGTGAACCACAACGTATCTTCCCAAACGGCGATTCCGAGGACCCCGACAAACTCAGACCAGCTCTCTGAGTTCAGAATGCGCGTATTGTCCGTGCCCGGATCAATCTCGAGTAAATAGCCGGTACTGCTATCGATGGCCAAGAGTTTGTCTCGCCAAACGGCGAGACCCTGAATGATGTAAGCAGCTTGAGGCCAAAGGGTTCGCGATAAAGCAGGAATTGGCATTGGTTAGGAGGTTGCCCCATATGGGATTTAAGTCAAGGTCTATCTTAGCCAGAGGCTGTCCCAGAACCCTACCGCATTTCCCTGAAGTCAACAATCACCAAGCTTACATCTAGTAATTTACCTTGCGAAAACAGGCACGTCGCCAATTTAGAAACACGCCCATGAAACAACCAAACAAACCGCCAGAATTTAGACAGGCTTGACCGCATTAATGGCAAAACCATGATCATTAAGAGCGCCGGCCAACTGAATACGATTATCTACGCGATCGACGAACAAAACACCTTCAAGATGATCCATCTCATGCTGAATCGCCCGTGCGAGTAGATCGGTTGCCTGTAGCTTCTGGGGACGACCCCGCTCATCGCGGAAGCTGACCTCAATCGCCTCGGGGCGCACAACATTCAAATAAACCTTGGGTATACTCAGACACCCTTCTTCCGCGACACAGGTCGCTTTACTCCAGCGGGTAATCTTAGGGTTAATTAAAACAAGAGGCTGATTGGCTGGCTCATCGGGTTGGCAGTCAATTACAATCAACTGCTTATTGACTGCGACCTGTGGAGCCGCCAGCCCAATTCCATCGGAGCTGTACATGGTTTGCAGCATTTCCCGTGCCAGCTTCCGGATACTTTCGTCCACTTTGCTGATACGTTTTGCCGGCTGACGAAGAACGCGATCACCGAGGTAGTGAATGGAGAGAGGCGGGTTCTTTAGTTTTTCCTTTTCGACAGCAACGGCAGAAGTCATGGTGCAAAAAAGTGTGAATTAGTAGCCATGATGAGCTATGCGCTCAATGTTAATTAACTAAATCATAACAAGTCTCCACTTGTCTTCAGATAACGACGCCCTACTTTGCCAAGCTAGAATCTGGAGCAAATTGTCTGCGTTTCGATCCCTGTCATGAAAGCCTACTCGAACAGAGTGTCCAAAAAGCTCTCTACATTCTCTGCTCGGACGGCATCCCCTCCTCAAACTGAAGAATCTGTCGCCTTTCGAATCGTTGTACAGTGCATGGTGATTGTGGGGATTTTGGCAACCGATGTGGCAGGCGAACTGCAAACGAGCCCTTGGGCGATTCCACTCAGCATTGGAGGCGCCGTCTGGAGCTGGCAACAGCGGCGGCGTTCAAATATTGGTTTGAAATTTTTGCTGGCAATTGGCATGGTGCTGGCCATGCTGGCTTTTTTCAACAATCTGCTTTCGAATCTCAATGACACCCGACTAGTTTTGGCCGAGCTGCTGATTCAATTGCAAGTTCTCCACAGCTTTGATCTACCCCGTCGCAAAGATCTCGGCTATTCGATGACCATCGGCCTGATTCTAATGGCCGTAGCTGGCACAGTCTCTCAAACGAGTCAATTTAGCCTTTTCTTAGCGTTATTTCTTTTTTTTGCGCTTCCAGCTCTAATCCTGGATTATCGCTCACGCCTCGGTTTTAGTTCTGCATCAAAAACACAGACTTTGCAGTCGATAGCACCGAAGGGTTTCTGGCTATCGCCTCGACGATGGAGCGCTCTTTTTCTAGTCATCGTGCTGATAGGATTAGGCGTTTTTGCCGTGATGCCACGCTTTCCAGGCTACAAGCTTCAGAGTTTTCCTGTGAGTAGCCCCGGCAGTCTAGAGCAAAAATTTCAAGACGATCCGGGCGTTGTCAACCCAAGTTTCGCACGGGATGGTCGTCGCAATGGAAATGAAGGCGAGGGCAGCAGTGGCGGGGGCGATACTCAAGAAGATGGTGTCAGCAATACATTAACTCAGTATTACGGGTTTAACAGCACGATTGATCAGGTGAATTTTGGGGGCACGCTTGAGCCGCAACTCGTGATGCGGGTACGCTCTCAGTCTCCCGGATTTTGGCGAGTCCTAGCGTTTGATCAATACACCGGAACCGGATGGACCTTATCCCAGGAGGACAAAACCCAGTCCGTTCAGCGTCCAAGCTATTCTTTTCGATTTTTATTGCCATCCGTCTTGGGAAATCTTCGCCGAGATGTGCCCACGCGCCGCATCGTCCAGACATATTCAATTTTGGAACGTTTACCCAACTTGTTACCTGTATTGTCGGATGCTCAATATTTTTATTTTCCCAGTGAAGAACTGGCGGTCGATTCAGAGGGCGGAATTCGCGCACCGTTTGAGCTAGACGAAGGAGTCACTTACACTGCGATCTCCCGAGTACCGCGACGAAACCGCAGTCTCCTTCAGACAGCGGGGAAAGATTATCCCGAAAAAATTCGCGATCGCTATCTGCAGATTCCGTCGGAGATTGTCCCTGATTTGCAAGCAGCGGCTAATCAACTTTTGAGCCAAGCTAATGAACCGATTACGGCGCCGTCCGAGATTGCATTATTTTTGGCGCAAAGCTTAAAGCAGAGTTATCAAATTCAGTCAGGGATTCCCGCAGCGGCCATTGGAGACGGAGACTTAACGCAGGCATTTCTCTCGCTTAAAGGGGGTCATCCGGATCATTTTCCAACTGTACTGACCATGATGTTGCGATCGCTGGGAATCCCGGCACGGTTAGCGGTGGGATATCAGCGGGGTCAGTTTAATCCCTTTACTGGCTTCTACCTCATTCGCAACACTGATGCCCACGCGATTACCGAAGTCTATTTTCCGGGGCAAGGCTGGTTTACGTTTGATCCAATTCCGGGTCATGAGCTGGTGCCTCCTGGCTATGAGCAGAATGAGACGTTTGCTGTTCTCACGGCATTTTGGCGCTGGGTGGCGGGATGGTTGCCGAGTCCTATACGCAATGCGTTGGCTCAGGTCACCCGCTGGCTATTTGGAAATGCTTTTAAGCTAATAGGCTGGTTGTGGGGCATCATGACGGGTAGTTTTTTCGGGGTACTACTCGGACTAGTTTTGCTAATTATTCTGGGTTTTGCCAGTTGGTTGCTAACAATGGCGTTGAAAAACTGGTGGCGAGCACGTCAGCTAGCTCAGCTGCCCCTGATGGCGCAACGGTACCAACAAATGTTGGATGCCTTGCGACTTTCAGGTTATGGAAAGCGCCACAGTCAAACGCCGAGAGAATACGCTCAATCGCTGCAGCTTGACTATCCTGGCGCACCGGGGCAAGCGATTTCTGACATCACAGAAGCCTATGTGGCTTGGCATTACGGTTCGCGGTCCCCGGATATCGACGCTGTAGAAAATCAATGGCAGCAACTCCAACACCATCTCAAACGGTTGCGATCGCGCAAACAAAATCCGCCAAAATAAAAAGAGCCGACCTTGGTACGGACAGCTCTTTCGTTAAAACGAACAATATTTAACTAGTAAATCAATATGTCTTGATGCGATATGGTCAAAATCAGCATCGGCAAGCTTAGTAAGCCAAGCCCATACTGCGGGTGGTTTCTGCCCCCAAATAAACGCGGATACTAAGGAAATCGGTAGGGCAAGCTGTTTCGCAACGCTTACAGCCGACGCAATCTTCTGTGCGAGGGGAGGAGGCGACTTGACCAGCTTTACAGCCGTCCCAAGGAACCATTTCTAAGACGTCAAGAGGGCAGGCACGGACACACTGGGTACACCCAATGCAAGTGTCGTAAATTTTTACGCTATGGGACATCGAACATTAACTCCTTGCCGAAGTTTGATATCTGTACAAGTGCTTATCACGGACTAGTTTACAAGAGTCATTCCATTGCTCTGGGGAACCAGTTAGGAAACTTCAAATTCTGTTACACTCCCCGGACACTTTAGAGCTGCTTTTAGTCATGGTGGAGAAGTCAAGAGCTATTTAGGGGACAAAGTCTTCTGGGCTGGTAAATTAGTCTAGAAAGGTTAAGAAACGTAACAGAGAAATGAGGCGAGATCGCCACGGGTGAGAGTGCATGGGTGTATTCATCAGAATTTGGCTAGGACAAGTTTGTTCACTGGTCGGCTCCAAACTAGCCGAGTTTGCCATGGGGGTTTGGATTCTTCAGGAGACAGAATCCATTTCTCGCTTCGGCATCGCCATTGTGCTGATTTACCTGCCCAATGTGTTTTTTTCGCCCATTGCTGGACCCATCATTGACCGATTAAACCGTCGTTACGTCATGATTGCCGCAGATACGGTCTCAGCGTTGCTGACGGTTGTCTTTGCTCTCTTGATTTGGACAGACCAATTAGCCGTTTGGCACCTATATGTTGGGGTGGCCGTGCGCTCGGCAGCCGAAGCATTTCAGGTTCCAGCCTACACGGCTGCGATCGCGCAGTTGGTGTCCATGGATAAGTTGAGCCGGGCCAATGGCATGGTCCAAATTTCCCGAGGCCTGGGTCGCTTGGCGGCACCATTACTCGCAGGATACTTAGTGGGTTCTGTTGGGCTGTTGGGTGTGCTGTATGTGGATATGACGACGTTCTTAATAGCTCTCTGCACATTGTTTAGCGTCCGGATTCCGCGAGTGAAGGCCGAGTTAGAACTTCTGGTCGCCGACCAACAGCAAGGTTGGCGGCGTTTTTTGCAAGAAATTACGATCGGCTGGCAGCAAATTGTTCAGCGCCCCGGTTTAGTCCGGCTGCTCGTTTTCATGATTGTGGTTTATTTCACTTTGAGTTCTTTAGAGGTTTTGCTGTGGCCGTTAGTGCTGGATAACTCTTCGGAGCAGATTTTAGGGCTCGTGCTCTTTATTGGTGGCTGCGGAGCCTTGCTGGGCAGTGTCTTGATCAGCACGTGGGGGGGTCCCACAGCCAAAATTTACGGCGTTCTTATTCCAGTTTTTGCCATTGGCTCATTGGTGACGGCTTGCGGCTTACGATTTTCATTGCCGCTCGTGGCGTTCACCGCGTTTGGAGTTCTGTTTGCTCTACCCATCATTGTGAGCTGCAATCAAGCGATTTGGCAGCGCAAAATTCCGCAGGCAGCCCAAGGTCGGGTGTTTGCGCTACAGCAAATGTTAGAGCGATCCCTCTCGATTCTGGCCTATGGTCTTAGTGGTCCGGTGATTGACTGGGGGTTAAAGCCACTCATGGGTTCTAGTCTGCCGCTAGTAGATGTGATCGCAAGTGTGTTAGGCACGGATTCAGAGACAGGGTTAGCGATTGGGGCTTTCTTAGTGGCGATGGGTTTAATCAACGTCTTGGCAGGAATTGTCGCTTGGGGACAGCCTCAACTACGTTTTGTTGAAAAGTTAACGCCGGACCCTGTCAGTGAAATGCAGCAACCCGAATTATCTGCGATCGCCAAATAAGCGGCGAATCGCTTGAACGAGTTTAAGATTTCCGATGGATTCTGACTGAAAGAAATAGAGCTGCCATACAGACAGCCCAACGTTTTCTATTGCGCCCGCGCCATCGAAACAATAGGGTACAGATCACTGCGGGGACCATTGTTTTGTCCCCAGGAAATCATCTTGCGATGAATATCAATCTGAATTTGGAGGTTGCGCGATGGATCGATTAAGTAAACCGACCAATCATCCCGAGCCGTTTCCTGAAAACTGAACGTCGCTTCGCCAACAGCATTAAACTCTTGCCAACCCCCCGGCTGGGTTTTTTGAAAGCGTCCGTCTGCATAGTTTGCTTGCATAACATTGCGCCCAGTCAGACCGCCAGAAGTTAGCAAAGGGGTCGGAGCTGACGCACTAATTTCGGGGAAAACAAAGTTGGCAGACAGCTCGGACGGAGTTGCACGCAGATCACTTTAGATAATTTCACGAATATGCATTGTTCGTATTTAGCTAATCGCTTAGAAGGTCTCTAATTCAAAACTTAGTTAATGTTGTAGTTCTGATGAATTGGGTTCAATAAAAAGTAGGGGATGAATTCAAGAATGCCTGTATAGGCGAGCCTTTTTATCTAAACGCCAAAGTCTCCTACGCGGCGCACCACATAAGGCGTAGTGCGTGTCAGGACACGTTAAGCATCCGCTACTTAAAACAAGCCATATCCTAAAGAAGTTTTCGACGGAGATAATTGAGACGAAGAGACAACAGTGAGCGGAGAAACTGTCACAAGTGGATCTAACGCCACTGGGTTTGGATCTTCTATATGCAATCTAAAAATACCCGCGAGAAAGCAAAAGCCGGTTGTCGGGAAGGACTAAATATTTGCGTTCACGAAGTAAACAGCAATCAATCTTACACTCTCCGAGCAAAAGCGGCCATCGAACAATTGCAAAATCAGCAGCAACAGTAATTTTTGTCGCGTGAGAGTTTTTCGTTTGAGATCGCAGCGCAGAAGTTAGTAAAGCCAATCCGCCCCACTAAAAACCCATCACGCTTGCGACTTCACCCAACTCTGCCGCAATGCCCTTATTCACCCGATTACCACTATTGATAATCGCACAATCAGGATCTTTGAGACCATTCCCGGTCACAACACAAACCACCTTTGCACCGGCAGGAACTTGATCTTTAACCTTCATCAAACCTGCCACAGAAATCGCGCTAGCGGGCTCACAGAAAATGCCTTCTCGAGAGGCTAAAAAGCGATAGGCATCTAAAATTTCTTCATCTGTAATCGCAGTAAACGCGCCTTGGCTGGCGTCTTTCGCCGCAACCGCCTTATCCCAACTCGCCGGATTCCCAATGCGAATGGCCGTGGCAATAGTTTCAGGATTCTCAACCGGATGTCCCTGCACCAATGGCGAAGCCCCCGCCGCCTGGAAGCCCATCATCTGCGGTAAACGAGCACATTTATCGTGGCGATGATACTCGCAGAAGCCCATCCAATAAGCCGAAATATTTCCCGCATTCCCCACCGGAATACAGAGCCAGTCGGGCGCATTCCCTAGCACATCCACAATTTCAAACGCGCCTGTTTTCTGCCCTTCGAGGCGATACGGATTCACCGAATTCACGAGCGTCACCGGATACTTCTCGGCAATCTCCCGCACCAAACGCAGCGCCACATCAAAATTCCCTTGGACGGCGATGACTTCAGACCCATACATCAACGCTTGAGCGAGCTTCCCTTCCGCGACATATCCATCCGGAATCAGCACAAACGCCCGCATCCCTGCTCGACGGGCATAGGCTGCCGCCGCCGCCGAGGTATTACCGGTACTGGCACAAATAACCGCTTTAGCCCCAGCTTCTTTCGCTTTAGAGACCGCCATGGTCATGCCTCGATCTTTAAAGCTACCGGTGGGGTTAAGACCATCAAACTTGACCCAAACCTGGACGTCCTTGCCAATTTCCTTCACAACCTCCGGCACCGGAATCAGCGGCGTATTGCCTTCCTGAAGCGTCACAACAGGAGTTTGGTCTGTAACGGGCAAATAGGGACGGTAGGCTTCAATCAGACCCGGCCAACCCGCCAACTTAGGGGTAGCGGCGGGGGTAGAAACATTGGGAGAAGGCCAAAAGGGCAGTTTGAGAACCACGAGTCAGGAATGCAAATAAAGAAGGGTTAGACAGCCAAAGAGTAGCGCAAGTTATTGGTCAGATCAATTTTGACCTGCAACTAGCCAGCGCACTATTCATTTTTTTTCACCCTCTAGTGTATCGGGCTCCCTAAAACTTGAGATCGCAAACTCACTGCAAAAAAAAATTCAGCGATTCAATTACAGAAAAATCGAGCTAATTTTGAGTCGGTAGTAGCGTCAACTGAGAACAAGCGTTATAATTGCAACCCGATAACCAACGCGGATGTGGTGGAATTGGTAGACACGCACGCTTGAGGGGCGTGTGGCTTACGCCTTGCGAGTTCGATTCTCGCCATCCGCATAATTCTTTCTGAGCTGAAACTTGTTTCGTGTGTAGCATGGTAGGCAATTGTTTTTAATCCCAAACAGATTCATACTTACCAACTCAACAAGCAACTACAGTTCAAACTGGAGTCGAAGTTTTTAACGACAAGGCTTGAAATTCAATTGACCTTCTTAACGTCAATCTTATCAGGAAGATGGGAAGTTAATATTCCAAGTCTTTTTCATTCAGAAGAAAGGGTTCTAAATCGAAATTTGCAACAAGTAATTCTGAACCAATTTTTGATTTTGCTCCATTGACATTAGTCATGCCATACGCTTTTCTCCAGGCAACAGTGGATGTCCAACCTTGATATAGCTGATTAATTTGATGAAAATTATCGATAGTCATCAGCCAATGGTGAGAACAGTTTCTTAGATTCTCCGCAAGTTTAAAATGATCGAATCCTTTGTGAAGATTCCCATTCTTACCATATAGACCAGAATTCTCTGCCGAGAAATAAGGAGGATCCAGGAAAATGAAAACATTACTTCCAGAGCCTTCCAGTAAGGATTTGTAGTCATGACATGAGAAAAAAATATTTTTTAGTTGGCTGTCGAGTAATCGAAGCCTCTGAATACTTGACTCTGTAAAACGTTCGCAGTAAGCGAGAGGCGTCATTCCTCCTGATTCAGTGGAGCCGCTCGAAGTACTTCGATTGAGAATAAAAAATCTGGCAGCTCTACTAAGACGATCTGACGGAAGAGATTGAAGTTTTTTTGTATACTTCACCCTGAATCTAGTCCACTGCGGAGATTTTTTTCGACTTCCTTCGTAAGGTTCTTTCAAGCTCTCAACCATATCGCAGAGCGCATTTACATCCTCCTGGGCTTGCATCCAAAAATCCATTAACGACTCATTCGCATCATTTGCCCAGTAAATTTCAGCCAGATTCATGCTCAAGGCATAGAGAGAAACACTCCCCCCCCCAAGGAAAGGGTCTCGAAACTCATTAAATCCATATCTCTCTTTAAATCCATTTATGACCTTTGAAAGAAAAGATATCGATTTTTGCTTACCTCCAGGATATCTGAGAGGAGAGCGGACGTATTTATTACTCGTTGTCAATAAGTTCATCCGAGGCTTCATTCATAATCTCTTCCCACATTTCTGTGGAATCATCCGGGCGAGGAAGCATTGTACGTCTTTCAAACTGCTTTTCAGCAAATATACGAAGAGCATCAGGATGAATCTGAGCACCCCCCCATCAGTACCAATAATATCGGAAATGAATTGCTTAATTATGCGTTCTTTACTAGAATTCATTTTTTTACTAAAAATCTATTGCTTTAGCAGAAATTTCCAAAGCGTCAACCCAATCTGCACTATCACGAGAGTGAACCAACTCCCCAAAATTCTTTAGAACTTCTAGAGCTGCAACATCAAACATTTTACTAGACCTCTTGCACGGACCCATTTGTTGGAGGCTAAAACCCATTAAAATCGTTCAATTTTCCGATTCCTGCAAGAGGTCTACTACTGATCCCACAAACTCCACTCTCAATTAAGTTGATCTTGTACTGTCGTAATTGTTCCCATTTGAAGGGTGACTTGATTTCGACGTTCAAGTTGTAACAAGTTCTTCTTTCGCCAGGAGCCACCTCATCTCTCCAACGGTTCCCCTTTGGTCCACCCGAAATCGAATCAAATACCCATGGCGTATTGTCAGGACGAGACATCAAAGCTCTTGCTCTACCATGCTCATTATCAGAGGCTTGCCCAAACCAACATCGTTTAATTCTCATCGTTATCCAGTGCTCTGAAAACAAGTCAAAAAATTCCTCGAAAGAATAGACGTTTATGTCCAACGCTTGCTGTATATTCTTGAGATGGGTCAGAATAAAATCTGCGGGTTCCTTCGACTGCCCGGTTTTGGGATTCATTGTCATCATTGTGGTTCGAAGAAAAGTCTTGAAACCTTTCGGATTCATAACATCTTGCCATGGGAAATTCTGCCTGATTACCCCCTCGTGACACTGCTAAATCTTTTGGTCATAAAGACTTGGCTCGAAATTGTAATGATTGATCAGAGCATCCCTATCAATACGATTAATCAAGATAGAACTTTCTACATTCTTTAGGGAAATGTTTTGACCATTAATTGAAACGTCTGCTTTCTTGTGTGCATCGTATACACCACCCAAGTGTTTAACTTCTCTAACTAGCCCTAGATGCGAGAGCCAAATACCTCTGCTCTGATTTTCTGACAACCACTGAATTACAGCGTCTTCTCCTCCTCTTGCCATAAAATACTTCTCCTTGAGATATGGACTCAATAAGATTG
>JBCDHF010000125.1:0-11456 GCA_038750375.1 Cyanobacteria bacterium P01_H01_bin.15 | reverse complement strand
GGAAACATTTGCATTTATAACAACTGCCGCCTTTGTAGGGGTTGGTTGCATACCAGAACGCTTTTAAATCGGACAACTCCAAATCTGAAGCGTCTTACGCGAACTGGCGGGAGCTATAGAAACACAATAATCGAAATCTCTTTTTTGCCCACCCGCAAACTTTAAAAACTCTTAAAGATTTTTAGCAAAACGATGAGAGCTTGGCGGTTTTGAACCCGAATTTTGCGATCGCAGAAATTTTAAAAACCGCGAAATCTCGGTGGAATGAGTAGGGCCGATAACAGTCAGCGGGGTAGAATTCAGTGTGAAGCTTTTTTAAGCTTGAAATCAGCAAGGAGTTCGGTCTGGCAAAAGCTAGACTTTGAATGCTCAGATATTGTCGTGAGAGCCGGAGCGAATGGATTTTTCAAGTACCGTAGCGGCCCAGCTAAATGCGGGTGCGATTTTACCCGAGGGGATAGTGATAATAACCCTGGTGGTCGTGCTGTTGGGCGATTTAATTGGAGGTCGCCGAGCGAGCGTTTGGTTGCCCTATGCTGCAATCGTTGGCTTGGTGGCGGCGGTCGTTAGTTTAGTCTTCGCGTGGGATTCTCCTGAGACAGCTTCTTTTCTGAACTCATTTAGCAACGATAATCTGAGCATTATTTTCCGCGCCATTATTGCCCTCTCCACGACGGTGACGGTTTTGATGTCGACCCGTTATGTAGAGGAGTCAGGGACCTCACTGGCTGAATTTATCGGGATTTTGCTGTCGGCGACCTTGGGCGGCATGTTCTTGAGCGGAGCTTCGGATTTGGTCACCGTATTTGTGGCCTTAGAAACCCTCAGTATCTCCTCCTATTTGTTGACGGGCTATATGAAGCGGGACCCCCGTTCCAACGAAGCAGCCCTGAAGTATTTATTGATCGGCGCGTCTAGCTCCGCTATTTTTCTTTACGGCGTTTCCCTGCTCTACGGACTCTCGGGCGGAGAAACTAACCTAATTGCAATCGCAGACGGGATCGCCACGGCGAATGCTGGTCAGTCACTCGGTTTGGTGATTGCCTTAGTGTTTGCGATCGCAGGAATTGCATTCAAAATTTCGGCAGTACCCTTTCACCAATGGACACCGGACGTCTATGAAGGCTCTCCGACCCCGGTAGTTGCCTTTTTATCGGTGGGCTCTAAAGCCGCCGGTTTTGCCTTAGCAATTCGCTTGTTGGTTACGTCCTTTGGCTCTGCGATCGAGGAATGGCACTTTATCTTTACGGCGCTAGCCATTCTCAGCATGATTTTAGGGAACGTGGTGGCGCTAGCCCAAACTAGCATGAAGCGACTGTTGGCGTATTCCTCTATTGCCCAGGCGGGCTTTGTGATGATCGGGATGATTGCCGGCACCACTGCCGGTTACGCCAGCATGATTTTCTATCTGCTGATTTATTTGTTCATGAACCTGGGCGCCTTTGCCTGCGTAATTTTGTTCGCGTTGCGCACAGGTAGCGACCAAATCAGTGACTACTCCGGTCTTTATCAAAAAGACCCCCTGCTGACGCTTGTTCTCAGTATCTGTTTGTTGTCTCTCGGTGGTATTCCGCCTCTGGCTGGTTTCTTCGGCAAAATCTATTTGTTCTGGGCCGGATGGCAAGCGGGGTTATATTGGCTTGTTCTACTCGGTTTGGTGGCGAGCGTTATTTCCATCTACTACTACATTCGCGTGGTCAAGATGATGGTGGTCAAGGAGCCCAACGAGATGTCCCAGGTAGTCGAAAATTACCCCGAAATCAATTGGTCTCTCTCAGGAATGCGACCGCTTCAAGTCGGACTCATCATTGCGTTTGTGACCACGACTTTAGCCGGTATTTTGTCCAATCCGCTGTTTACCCTGGCTAACAATGCGGTATCCAGCACCGACTTTTTACAAGCATCCATCCAGGTGCCCCAACAAACGGTGTCGATTGTGCTGCCTGATTAATTTTGATGACTCGCTTCGGCGGTTTAGACCGATTAAGGCATTATTGGCAAACTAAAACGGCCTTCCCGAGTTAAATGGGAGGGTCGTTTTTCTAGAAGTTTCTGTCTTTTATAGCCACTGATTCTCAAAAAAAATTAGTCTAGAAATTAGTGCTCAATCTTCTTCCAACTGTTTTATGGCTTCCTCGCGTCCGCCTCGTGTTGATTGGTTAGTTTTGCTTGCGCTCGTGCTCACCTTAAGCTTCTGGATGAAACCGGCGATCGCACAACGTTCAACTCAGTCTTTATCCTCAGAAGTCTTTAGTTTGCGGCGGCGAGTCACGCAACTGGAAACAGAAGTGCGTAGCTTGCGCAGCCAAAATTTGACTGCCAGAACAGCACCCTCTCTGGCTCAACCCAGCACCCCAACGCCTGTGATCGGCGGTGCTGGGATTGGTCCTAGCGATCCGTTGTTCGCTCGACTCTCCATCTTAGTGATCGAACTGAAGGAACGCATCGTCGTCTTGGAGACCCAAACAACAGACCTGCAGGCTCGGCTGGATGGACAGCTAGAAAACGCCCCTTAATCAGTAAATTAATGTCCCTTGCTCAAAGTTTGATAACGGGTCGGTGAACTCCGTTGGAACAATCCTGAAAAGCGCGGTAACAATAGAGACGGAATCTCCGTTTTTCAGTGAACTGTTACCCTCTCCATGCCCGAATCACTATTGTCTCTGGCGAGTCATTTCCACGAACGCACTAAGTACGACCCGGCAACCATTGCCGCCAAAAGTCGAGCTCTGGACTGGGAGCAACAGCCCTTTCCGTTCAAAGGCTATCCAGGAAACAGTTCCATCGATCTTAAGCCTTTTCTCCCATCTGCCGAAAATGCGGATACTCGAGGGAATTTGCCTCGACTGTCTAAAGTGTTGCTGGCTAGCTATGGTATTACGGCTCAGGTTTCTAACGGCGGATCAGATGTCCCTCTATATCTGCGGGCCGCGCCCTCTGCTGGAGGGCTGTATCCTGCCGAGTTATATGTGATTTCTCGCGGTGCAGAGCGTCTCCCGGCTGGCGTTTATAACTATGCATCTCGCTCCCATGCCCTAGTCCAAGTTCGTCAAGGGGAGGTTTGGGAATCTCTTCGTCACGCTTGTTTTAACCATCCGTCCTTGGCCGGTGCTATTTACGCGCTAGTCGTCTCCGCTGTTTTTTACCGCTCCGTTTGGCGCTATGAAGATCGCGCTTATCGACGGATTTTTCTAGACTCTGGGCATCTGCTGGGCAACATTTCTTTGACGGCATCTCTCAATCGGTATCGAGCATATTCTATTGGGGGTTTTCAGGACCAGTCGGTCAATGGACTGTTGGGTGTCGAGATGGAAATCGAAAGCGCGATCGCAGTTGTCGGCTTAGTCGATCAACTCACGCAACCGAACCAAATTAATCCTTATCCGGCTTTACCGTCGATCTTGCACGACACCTTTTCTGAAGTCCCGGATGGCGAACTGCTGCCCTATTTCCATCGCTCTACTTGCATTGAACATCCCGTCGAGCAGGTTGAAGCGCGCCCTCTAGAAGCCCTAGACGACAAATACAATTGGCCTTTTTGCAGTAAAGTCCCGATGGCAGTCGCGCCCCTAAATTGGGGTCCTCAATGTAAAGAACTCCACTCCACACTCTGGCAACGGCGGTCGACCCGTCGTTACTCTGGGCAAGCCATTAAACTGCAAGAGCTGCAAAAACTTTTGAGCTTTGCCTATCAGCCGCAAGATTATGTGGCTCAAAGCTTGGAACCGAACCCTGACTATTTTGCCCTCGGCTTACTGGAAACTTTTTTAGCTGTTTCTAACGTGGAAGGTCTAGATGCAGGTTGTTATTATTACGCGCCCCATAGCCAAGAGTTACGGCAGATTCGCTTTAAAAATTTTCGTCAAGAATTGCACTATCTCTGTTTGGGCCAGGCATTAGGACGAGATGCAGCCGTTGTCGTTTGCCAGACGGCCAATCTTAAGGCGGGGGTCAAATATTTCGGCGATCGCGTTTATCGTTATTTACATTTAGACGCGGGTCAGTGGGGACAACGCTTAAATTTGGCTGCTGCCCGGTTAAATTTAGGCGCTAGTGGAATTGGCGGCTATTTTGATGAACAGGTCAACGAGATCTTAGGTATCCCTGACGAGCAGGCTGTTGTTTACCTCACGACAATTGGCTGTCCCGCTTAAACTCTCTGGTGAGTGCAAACTGCAATTAACGGCACAGAGTCATGATTTTTTCTCTGTGCGCACTACTCGCCAAGCCACAAATCCGAGAAAAGTTAGGTAGCCACCTACTGCAAGCCAATCAAGATAAATACTATTGTCCACTATTCACTCTGCTCCATACCCAACGTTTCCCTGCCGATAACTATACTGAGTTCATCTTCCGCAATCTTACCGTCCCGAATGCGATCGCAATTTAGTTGGCAGTGGACGTCTCTAAATAAAGACAACTTAAAAATTGATCTGTTCTTGGCGATTTAGCCAACGTGATACTTCTGCGATCGCAACAATGTCACGTCCCAAAACGCCGCTAAGTTCGCGTAGAGACAAATCCATTACCCTAGAAAAGCCGATTTGAGCAGGATTTAACCGGGACAAACAATGAGCGATCGCATAGTACATGTAATTGGCGGCGGCTTGGCTGGGACCGAGGCCGCCTGGCAATTGGCCGAAGCAGGTGTTCCCGTGATACTGCATGAAATGCGCCCGCTCCAGAAAAGTCCGGCCCATCATAGTGAAGAACTGGCAGAACTCGTTTGTAGCAATTCCTTTGGCGCATTGTCTAGCGATCGCGCAGCGGGTCTGTTGCATGCTGAACTGCGACAGCTCAATTCCATCGTGATCGCCACTGCCGATAAACATGCTGTTCCGGCAGGAGGCGCGCTCGCCGTTGATCGAGCGGTGTTCAGCCGTGAATTAACGGAAACCTTAGCCGCTCATCCCAACGTTGAGCTGGTTCGCGATGAAGTTCAGAGCATTCCCACTGACGTTACGGTCCTGGCGACCGGGCCCCTGACCAGCCCCGCACTCGCAGAAGATCTCCAGCGGTTTACGGGTTTGGAATATATGAGTTTCTTTGATGCTGCGAGTCCCATCGTGGTAGGAGATTCCATTAATCAAGAAATCGCCTTTCGCGCCTCTCGCTACGACAAAGGAGACGCCGACTATTTCAATTGTCCCTTTAACCGCGAGCAATATCTCCATTTCTGGCAGGAACTTTGCCAAGCTAAGCAAGCAGAACTCAAGGACTTTGAGCGAGAAACTGCCAAGTTTTTTGAAGGCTGCTTACCCATTGAGGAGCAGGCTCAGCGGGGAGAAGACACAATGCGTTACGGTCCCCTGAAGCCGGTCGGCTTGTTTGATTCGCGTTTAGGGGATTTTCGTGCGCCAGAGAACAAAGCCAAAAAACCCTACGCCGTCGTTCAACTGCGTCAAGAGGATAAAGCCGGTCAGCTTTGGAATATGGTAGGTTTCCAAACCAATCTACGCTGGGGGGAGCAAAAACGAGTTTTTCGATTAATCCCCGGCTTGGAAAATGCTGAATTTGTCCGGATGGGCGTCATGCACCGCAACACCTTTATTAATTCCCCTCAGCTCTTAACCGCCGGGCTGCAGTTTCGCGATCGCCCCAACTTATTTGCGGCAGGTCAACTGATCGGAACAGAAGGTTATACGGCCGCCGCCGCCGGGGGCTGGCTCGCTGGAACAAATGCCGCTAGATACGTTTTGGGACAAGCGGTTGTGACGCTACCCACGACCACCATGATGGGTGCCTTGTTTGACTTTGTTAGTTCTGCGTCTCCCAAGCATTTTCAACCAATGCCCCCTAACTTCGGGATTATTCCGCCCTTAGCAGAACGAGTCCGCAACAAGAAAGAACGCTATGGCGTTTACCGCGATCGCGCTTTAGCCGATTTAGCCGTTTGGCGTAAAAGTCCGTTGGAACGACCTGAGCAACAGCCTATTTCTCTCTGAAGTTAGAGGTGACCTTATCTGCGTCTCAAAATCTGACCCCATAATTTATCGGCTCACCTGATTAAATCCCCTTTTTTCCCATAAATCGCCTGACATAGACCGTTGGGGGTTCAGCAATAGGCCTGATTTGTAAATGAATTATTAATACAATGCGTATTTTTACATGTACTAAGGTAAGTTGATGCGTAAAGTCGGCGAGTCTAAGCTTTTCGGCTGACCAAGACTAAGTTGCACCAAAATTGAGCCAGTAATGCCAAGAGAAGCAGGTTTTTTGGGTTGCCAATCTCGAATAGTTATCGGTCTGAGTTGTGGATTGTTTTTTGCGATCGCAACGGATATGGCACAAGCCAGTGACTCTGCCCCCGATCCGGTCCAGATAAATACCCCTGTCAGCTTGGACGGAGAGATAATCTCGCAAGCTCGCCCCAATATACGACGTCCCTCTGCAACACCGTTTGTTCGTCCCGAGATCCCAGCAGAGCCCTTTCCTAAACTGGAAAATCAGCCTACTCCTTCCTTAACCATCCCTGAATCTGAACCGACCTTTCCCCCACCGACTCCTTCAGAAGCGGCAATCACTGTGATTGTGACTGAATTTGAATTTGTCGGAAACACAGCCTTGAGTGATTCTGAGCTGACACAATTAACCGAATCTTATTTAAATCGACCGCTGACGTTTACTGAATTACTGGGAGTCGAAGCAGTAATCACCCAAGCATATGTCGCAGCAGGCTACATAAACTCGGGTGCTGTCATTCCCGCGAATCAAGCCCTGAATCCATCTGGGGCTGTTGTCCAAGTTCAAGTTGTAGAGGGGTCGGTTGAAGACATCAATGTTGAAGTCGATGGCCGGTTGAATACAGGCTATATTCGGAGTCGTCTTCGTCGCGGTTTAGGCACCCCCCTTAATCAAAACGACCTTTTAGAAGCACTACAGGTTCTGCAACTAAACCCCCTAATTGAAAACATTTCAGCTGAATTGGCTGCTGGCTCAGTTCCTGAGAGAAGTGTTATAAATGTGCGAGTCATTGAAGCCGATACGTTTCGCTTGGATGTGGAGCTGAATAACGGTCGAATCCCCAGTGTCGGTAGTTTTCGGCGCGGAGTTCGCCTCGAAGAAGGCAATGTGTTTGGGTTTGGCGATCGCTTCTTTGGGGAGTATCTCAATACGGATGGCAGTGATAACTTTAACTTCCGCTACACGATCCCCATCAATGCCCTAGACGGATCGGTCGCCTTGGTTGCGGGCAATACCGATTCATTGATTGTGGAAGAGCCGTTTGATGAGCTGGATATTCGTGGGAGTTCGCCCTACTTCGAACTGACTTTACGCCAACCAGTTATTCAAACCCCTAGACAAGAACTCGCATTCGGGATCTCAGCATCCCGCCAGGAAAGCAGTACAGAATTGTTGGGGCAACCTTTTCCTTTATCTCCAGGCGCGAATGCCGATGGAGAAACCCGAATATCGGCGCTCAGATTTTTTCAGGAATGGACTCGACGCTCCCCGAGGTCCGTTTTCGCTTTGCGATCGCAGTTCAATCTTGGCGTTGATGTCTTTGGCGCTACGGTTAACGCTGATGCACCGGACAGTCAGTTCTTCGATTGGCGAGGGCAGGGTCAGTATGTTAGAGCTTTGGCGCCGGATACCTTGTTTTTGGTTCGTTCTGATTTGCAATTAGCAACCGATGCACTGGTCCCGTTGGAGCAGTTTGCGATCGGCGGTTTGAATAGTGTGCGAGGGTATCGTCAGGACACGTTGTTAACCGATAATGGCTTCTTTGCTTCGGCTGAAGTGCGCATCCCGATTGTGCGATCGCAGATAGGAATATTGCAGGTCGCGCCGTTTATTGATTTTGGTGTCGGTTGGAACCAAGGGGCTAACCCGATTCCGACTCCGGAAGAGAATGCACTGCTAGGTTTGGGAGTAGGCCTGCAATGGCAATCAGACGATAAGTTTTCAGCTCGTTTCGATTGGGGCATTCCCCTCACCGGTCCCGATCAAGACGGCGATACGCTGCAAGAATCAGGACTGTATTTTTCAGTTATCTACAATATTTTTTGATGGTAAATCCATAAGTCATTGAATCTCAGCAAGGGGACATTGCCCGCTCCTTGGAGCGTGAGTGAGACCAAAAAGGTATTCCATACCCCGTCTGCTTGCAGCTGGGTCGTTGATTAACTTGAATGATTTGCGATCATCGTATTGTAAATTGTGAGACAGCAATCGCTTCCATATTGAATATTTCTGCTTAGATGCTTTTGATATAGAAAATAACGAATATCAATCGATGTTGAAAAAGAATACCTGTCGATCCCAGAATTACGGGATATTCAAAAATAAAGACAGATAATATCAGACTTATTCCCATAGACTCTTCACTTCATTTGGCATCAATATAATCGCAGTGAAACCAACCGCACAAATTTTCAATTGGTAAAAAGGCAATGCAGTGTCGTCATGGTCAAAGCCCTCGCAAAACTGATATCCAGGATGAATTAGCGGACAAAGGTTTTGGGAAATTCGGAAGAATGTCGTTTCAGCCACCACCACTTTTTGAGGAAAAAGAAGGAGAACAACAAAGAGCGAACAAAGCCCTAGAAGATCTTGGAAGGGCGATGATCAGCGACCAACCAGAGAAAAACAAGAATATTCCTGCTGGGTATACATATTTAGGACAGTTCATTGATCATGATATTACGTTTGATGCGAGCACGATAGGTACAACGACCGTTGATCCTAGCTCTTTACAAAATTTTCGAACCCCCAGATTTGACCTTGATTCATTATATGGAGGGGGACCAAAAGTTCAACCGTACCTATATGAGAGAGTCCTTTCCGGACGAGAAATCAGTGATGAAGGCAAGTTTCAGTTAGGAAAAGTGGCAATACGTACTCAATTCCCAAAGATTCTCAACCTAGAAAAATGTATTCAACTAGATAAGACACTAAGCCCTCCTGACCAGAAAATTAAAGATAAATTGAACGAACAGCAAAAAGCAAAAATTGAAGAAGTAAACAATTTACTCTTACATGATCTGCCTCGTTGCCCTCTCGGAACAGCACTTATTGCAGATCCCAGGAATGATGATAATTTAATTGTCGCCCAGCTACATTTAGCTTTTCTCAAGTTTCACAACAAAGTACATGATGAAGTGGCAAGAGGGGCAAGAGAAGTTTTCCGTCAACAAATTTCGGAAGGAGATACATCCTCAGACAAAATTTTTGAGGTTGCTAGAAAAACAGTGATCTGGCATTATCAGTGGATTATACTATATGATTTTTTGCCCAAAGTTACTACATTTTGCAAAGAAGATATTGAACAAAAAGTAGAAAAATTTGTTAGCAAGTTGGATTCACGTAGGTCATGGCATAAATTTAGCGATAGAGCTTTTATTCCAGTCGAATTCTCTGCGGCAGCTTTTCGTTTTGGACATAGCATGCTTCGGGGAATATACAGTATTAACGACGTGGCTCTCAGTACTTTGCAAGACATAAGGCAGTTCACAGGCCTTTCTAAGAACAGTCGTCTAAGGGAGCAAAAGATCTTCGGTGATTGGGTAGTCGACTGGCGCAAGCTTTTTCCTCTTCATTCTCCTGACACAAACAAAGATTCTGCTGATGAGGAGCAGGATGCTGAGGAACCACTATTTCCTTTATTTAGCCACCTCATTAATTCAAAAATGCTAAATCCTCTTAAAGGGGAAGATAAAGATCCGCTTTCAACAATGAATCTCAAACGTGGACGAATGTTAGGTTTGCCCTCTGGTCAAGACTTAGCTCTCGCATTCGGCCTACAACCATTAAATTCTCAGGAAATTTTGGAGTCAGCAACCACAGAAAATCAAGTTGTTGAATCGACTGAAATTTTGTCCGAGAGAGACATACTTACCAAATATGGGTTTCATAAAAAAACGCCTTTATGGTATTACATCTTGAAAGAGTCTGAGATAAAAGAGAGTGGGCAGAGGCTGGGAGAACTGGGGTCTTGTATTGTATTTGATGTTTTCTTCAGACTGCTATCAGGTGATAAGAGCTCATTCCTAGTTGAGGACCCTACTTGGCAACCCTTTCTGGCAGACAGGAAGCAAGGAGAATTCACGATTGCCGATCTGATATCTTATGTTGATGAGATTGATAAATACAGTACATTGCAAGAGATGAATAATAGTGCTGAACTTGACGAGCTAGTCAAGCAATACCAAGAGAAGATAATTAAAAGAGGCATTGAGTTCTAGGTATATTCCAAATTGCTTGAGAAAATCGTTATTACATCTAATGAATTTATCTCTATCACGTAGCAAGATTTATGGCCATTACAAAACGAAGATTTTCAGGCTAAATTAAACGTTTCTTCTTGCACTGAAAATGGGTTGAGATGCTTCGCAGCAAGCGATAAATTGGCAAGTTTTTAGCCCAGAAGGCTATTCTTCAGATCTTAATGACGGTTAAGCAGCCGCTTAGGTCTAAGAATCTGTTCCATTAGAAGGTGATCTGACTTATGTAATTCGTGATTGATTGATAGGACGTTTATTATCACGTCCTAAACGTAAATGTTCTTAAGTAGTTAAAAATGGAGAATATGCGATATGAGCATAGAAAATGTAAACAGCTTCAGAGATCTCTTCTTGTTAGATGTTGAAATCCAAAAGAAAGCGATTGAGAGTCTTCAGACAATTCCAGCAACCAATGGGGTTGTTAATCGCGATGATCCTCAGAGCCAAGAGGTCCTTAATCAATTTATTGGACGTCTGATGGAGATTGCGGAAGAGGAGGGATTTAGTTTCAAAGAAGAGCATTTACGGACGGTCGCTTTTGACTATGCAAGCAGTGGAACTAGCCTTACAGCAAAGTGCGCTCAACGAGAATTGAGAGGTACACATCGGGTACACCTAAGGTTTGGATTGCCTGATGGGCATCCAGCCAAAGTTCCTTGCCCACCAGAAAAAAATTCGCGACTAGCGGTAGATGACGTGTTACAAGAAGTTATCCGCTCTTTTCAAGACCCCCAGGGTGCGTTTCAAGGATTTGGAGAATGTAACTGGTAAGTTTCATCATTAGCCCATTCATTGAAGTGAGCACAAGTACTTTTCTACTATGTGCTCACTATTCTGGGAAGAGACAAAAAACACACTAAATTTTGAGTCAATGAATACCTCGAATCCTGTCAAATCTTATTCAATGGAGAACTATATTAATATAATATGTTCATCACTGAATTCAGATTTAGTTTCCGTTGACGCACTGAATAGGATACGATCAATTACACGACATACCCCGCCTCATTCCGTTAACGCACTTGAATGTCGCCTGAATTCCCTGGATCCCAGGGTCGATTTTCTCACGATTCTTCCTCGTTCACTAATTCGGATAGGAGTAAATAATCGTCAAGGTCTGATATGGCGACATCTTCAAGGATTTAGTGATAAATGGACTTGCTTTTGACCGTGGGAAAGATCGGCAGCACTGTCATGGCGACGATGGCCCAGACGGATGATGTCAAAAATTTC
>JBCDHF010000124.1:0-11487 GCA_038750375.1 Cyanobacteria bacterium P01_H01_bin.15 | reverse complement strand
TTGAAATAGCTCCGCCGCAGCCGGGATTTTTACAGGCAGGGTTTTGAGTAAAGTGCGTAGTTCAGAAATCGGCGATCGCAAGCTTTGGCGATCGAGGCGTTGAATGTGATCGGTCAGGTAGTTCAAGATACCATCAAGAATCCGCTGGGTTTCCGTTTGGGAGGCGCAGTCGACGATGCTGGCTTCGACAACTTGAATAGGATCGAGGTTTTGCAGTAGGGTTTGGCAGGCTTTGGCGTTGTCGTTGTTGCGGCTGTAGTTGAGCAACATAAACACCCGTTCATCAAAGGGCGTTAGAGCTTCGCTGGCGGTTTCGTAAAGGGATAACGTCGTCTTTTTCCAGAGATAGCGCAGCGGATCGGGACGATGTACAAACAGCACGACATCTACTGATTGGGCCAGAGTTTGTAGCATCAGTTTTTCGTCCCCGAGGCGAGTATCGCCCATGCCGGGGACGTCTACCAAGGCAACCTGTCCGAACGCGGAAGCATCTTTGCCGAAGGGACAGTAGATCGTGAGTTCCCGAACGCCAATGTGGGTGAAGGTGGTGAGCTGACCTTGGGCGTCGCGGGTTTGGGTGGCACAGCTGGGGATTTGCTCGCGGGAAATGGTGATGGTTTCCGGTTCGCTGCGATTGAGTAAATGCCGGTAGCGGTCAAGATTTTGATGGTAGTCGTCCCGCAGGTGCTGATACATTTTCTCTTTGCTCGCGCCTTCTGGGGGGCTGTCGGAGAGGGGGAAGGCCGCAAATTCGTCGAGGTTGCGGGGCGTGGGTCCGAGTTTGAGCTGCTCAAAGTAGGGGGCAATAACTTCCGCCAGAAAGGATTGCTCGGAGTGGAGATTGACAGTAGCGTAGGTTTCTCCGGCTTGGTTAATGACGGTGCTGCGGACGGCAGTACAGGCGCCTCCGGCTAAGGCCGGTATTTCGCCGTCGGTTAGGTTACTGAGGCTTTTCAGTAACGTACTTTTGCCTGCGCCAGTTTCCCCGATAACGCCGATATTCAAGGTTTTGCGGCTCAGTCGTTTTTGTAGCGTGTCTATGCGATCTCGTAACTGAATAATTTGCTCAATGCTGGGCAAGTCGGGCAGGATATCGGTGCCGCGGCTGAGGGTTTGGCGGTAAGTTTGCAGGTACTGATGTTGGTCAATGAGCCCGGTGAGACCGGCTGCGATCGCGCCGAGGGTTTGGGCGAGGGGTTGGCGCTGCTGAATAATTTGTTCAATGCGCTGGGACCGCGACAGGGTGAGCGTTGGCATTGAGTTTCTCGGGGGTGGCTACGGGTTGCTTGACGATGGCCAGCCGGGAAGGTTCATAAGGATTTTTTTTGGTCGGGAACACAAGGGGATTTTTTTACGCTAGAATCGAGTCCGCAAAAAACGCGGGGTTATAGCTCAGTTGGTAGAGCACCTCAATGGCATTGAGGGGGTCAGCGGTTCGAATCCGCTTAGCTCCATTCAAATTTTCGAGTGACTGTCCGGTTTTAGTCTGGATAAGACGCGAGTCATTTATCTTGCTCAAACTTACTTGCAAGATAGGTCTATAGCCATGATGTAATAACTAGATTGGTAGCCTTATTTAAATTCAATTTTCGCGAATATAGTGAGTGACAAAATAGTTGCATGCCCGCCAACGCGACAGCTCATGTTCAGGAGAAGAAGTATTCAGGTCTACTTCTTGATGTAAATGATCAGTTCACGCCTTAATGACGCTCTTTTTCTAAGAACGTTGAAAACGAGCTGGCACTATTTAGACGATTATTCATGGTTACAGCCCATCCTAATTTCTCTATGACTATCATCATTTTTTATCCCTTCATGAAGACTTAGCTCCAAGTCACCGTCTTGTCCTAAAATAACTAGGCACTTAATTGAAGGATCGCTGTACTTGGATGCGTCAAATTCGACTTTAATCTCGCTGTTTCCAGCAGATAGAAACCAAATAAACTCTGCCTCTTTACCCGTCGTACGATAATTGATTTCAGGGGTAGGAATAACGTTGGACTGCTCATCTAATTGCTGACTACATACATTATTGTCTTGAAATTTTTCATCACAAAGTATTATTTCTGAAGAGGGCTCTAACTGAAAAAATTCAGCAATCTGTTTTTCATTAACTTTAACAACTCCCCGTGCATTCTGAACTTCTATTTGAGCTGGGACGGGGAAATGAAACATTTGAGTAAAATCGCGAATTCTATCCGCTTCGAGGTAGTCCCAAACCAAAAAATAGGTTTCCGATATACGAGCAATTGTCCGCGTATGAGTCACACCTTCATATACTCGATTTTGAGCAATTATAAACGTTAATTGGGGAAACTCACCAAACGATAGAATTTCACCGCCATCGGGAACTAAGCGCTTACGAAGAGGTGGTTTAGGCTTCTGAATCAGAGTTGCACCTTGCCTGAGTTCATCCACTAATACCGTATTGAAATCTATCGGTAATCGGGCATCATTAGTATAATTGCCATAGCTCAACAGTCTTTGCGCCCCTAACTCAGCGGTGACGCTTAGAGCGCTAGGCTGAAAATGTGGACTGGGTAGTATTCTACTCTGAAAAAAAATTTCTAGAGCCTGCCCAAAGTTCCCTACAAGAAAATTGAATCCTCCCTCAGGATGGAGAAAAAGATCTTTTTTTCCATCAATCATCTCGAACTTTCCAAATGACTCAATTCCTGATGTAGATATATCAAAGCCTGTCGAAAAATCTGTATCCAGGTAATCGTAGACATTAATGAGATGATTATTCCAAGGTACACCTCTTACAATACCATCCTCTCCAGCCATCAGGGAGGCGATCTTATACATCCGATCAAGCCTTTCTTGATACTCCAAAGATAGAGGAATCCCGATTAATCCAGCATTCCTATAAATTTCACTAAAAGTACGCAAGACATAATAATGATAGAATCCGGAATGTTCTAGATAAATACCATCTTCTGAGACATTATCCTCCATTTGTTGTTCAGCGCGACTAATTGACAACTCAATCCACTTATCAGATTGACGTATTTCAGGAAATGATGTCCCAAGCGCTAGTAACCCCAGAGCATTATTAAGACCATGATTATGATCTGGCATATAAGGCTTATCGGAGCTTAAAAATTGCGCGTGTTCCATAGCCATGCGCTGCAAAGCTTTTCTCGATTTTTTATCTATGAATAATTGTTTTTGTCCTGTGCGATAAAAATAGGAAATTAATACGGCTCTCCATGAGGCGCCATGCTCTTCCCCCTCAGAATGGTTGTCCTTCCAGGTCCATTTATTAGCCTTTTCAGAGAACTTAGTATTGGTATCCCAATCAAAAATTATGTCTTTAGCTAGAAGAAAGCTCTTTTTATTTCCCTCTGAAGCGTGCAGTATTAAGCAATGAAGGAAGCGCAGGCTGTGCAGTTCAAAGTCATCAACAGACCAATCTGGCTCAAGACTTAGCGGCAGTTTTGAATCTTCTGTTGTTAATCGACCAGACTTTAGCTGATCAAGCCTAATCGAACAATCTTTACTCGCGTGGCGGGGATAAAAGACAGAAGTCGCATGTTCAAGCGGTTTGCCTACAACATCATTTTGATCCCATCCCTTCCAAGCAAAGTACATGCCGGAGCAAATTACAAAGCTGAGTGCTGAGAATAGGACTGAAACGTTTCGTTTGAGCATATTTCAAAGGCAAGCTTTGTTTAGAATATGCTGAGTATAATCGTAGTCAAAACAGCAATTTGCAATACAAAATACAGAAATCAAGTTAAGCTTTTAGAACACTCCTATATATAAGATAAAAGGTCGATAAACAGCTGGCAACGACTCCCATGATTTTTGAACTCCAGCTTCGGAACGGTCATCCACATACAGCCCCAAAATTTCACGGGTCTATACATATAGGCCGAACCAAAGCCAGACCTTATTCGATTTATTGCCCACGAATGATCACATTTCATGGCATTGAATTGTCAAGCGACCTTTTTGTTGGCCGAAACATTGACTTGTTGAGAAACCCCTTCATAGCAAGCATTCACCTAGCTTTAAACCAACTGTTAGAAACCCCACAGACTCCAGCAATGCCCACCAAGGGAATTTTTTCAGGCAAGAGTTTGTACACCATCGTTTTGGTCTCTGCTGAAATCAATCTCTGCTGAAGATTTATTGCCTTCGCCAGATCAGCTTATGGCACTTCTGATTTTCAGTTGCCTAACTCTGGAGCGTTCTGGCAAGCAGACGCCACCTTACAAAGGTGGCATCTGCTATACGACCAATTGGCGTCCACACTCTCTACATCTATGGTGTTACTTTCGATTCTGGATAAACCATTCTTGACGGTTTTGTTTGAATGACCGCACAGGCATCTGATTTTGGCATGAGAGCTTCTGGTTTCTTTGGTTCTCTCTATCCTTATATCCCTAGAGCGACCTCCTGAACTAAGGCTCTGTCCCTGGAGTATCTTCTTTGGGTGGTTTATTGAGCTGAAAAGGATTTTCCACTGGTTTCGGTTCAAGATCTTGTTCGGGCTCTGGCTCTGTCGGCGTGACTGGCGTGGGCATGACTTGATTGGGAATTGGGAACAGCTTAAATCGAGGCGTAGTCGTTGCTTCTGGTTCCGCGGTAGCTGTCTCCTGTATTTCCATGTCGCTGGTAACTTCATTGAACTCGCTCACCTGAAAAATCAAACGATAATTTTGCCCCAGGCGCTTCTGCAAAAACTCTTCAACAAGTTTTACCTGATTCGGTTGAACGGGTTCACGAGCTTGCACAAAAAGCGTCACTTCTGGCGGGTGCGTATTCCAATTCACGGTCATCTTGATGAGTCGAGTCTGCTTGCCGACTGTCACCGTCTCATTCAACAAAATTTCTTTGATCGTGGCACTCAGCGTATCCTGCTTAAGCAACACATACAAACTTGTCAGCAGCGGCACTGCCAAAAACGCGGTCATTGCCAAGGATGACCAAATGGCCCAGCGGACTTTTTTCCATTCGGCATAGTATCCTTGACGAGCAAAAATAACAATACAGGCAAACCCAATCCCTAATAGATTGGTGAAATAGAGTAAAAAAGCTCCCCAGCTATAAATAATTGCGCCTTGAGATAAGGCCAACCCAGTTACACAAACCGGCGGCATTAACGCAACCGCGATCGCAGTTCCGGCTAACGAATCCCTAATTTCTGAGCGGAGCTTCGCGTAGGCGCTGACGCCCCCTGCCGTAATAGCGATCGCCAGATCAACTAGATTCGGCTGCGTACGAGACAGCATCTCTGAGCCAAACTCCAAGGCAGGGATACTGACAATCCAGCCAACAGAAAAAGAGATGAAGAGCGCTAAAGCGGTCCCGTAAACAATGGAAATTAAGCTTTTCCGAAAAAGCTCAACATCGGCTTCTAGTGCCGCAAACGCCAGCCCTCTCAGAGGCAGCATAAAGGGCGCAATTAACATAGCACCGATAATGACGGCAGCACTATCGCTAAGAAGTCCCAGACTAGCAATCAGGCAGGAGCAAATAACTTGGACGAGATAAGTTTGACAGAATTGGGAGTCAGCTAGGAGCTCTGCCCGTAACCGCCCTAATTCTTTAGTCGAAACCTTCGGCATAACACCGTCCTCGAACAGAAGTTGCGAATCGACTAGTAGATTAGCATTTGGTTCTGGCAAAATCCTGAGTCATTCAATCGGACGAGCATCCTCTAATTCGAGCCAGTCTGGTTTATTCGTATAGGTTTTTGCTGCGATCGCAAAAATTGCTGCGAAACTAATTCGGATTAAGGGGAAAGTCTTAAGGTTTGAGACCCCAAAAGTGTCCTGAGAGGATACTAGTTTTTGACTGAGATCGGTCTGAATTAATTCAGAAACCCTCTTTCAATTAGCCGCTGTATTTTTCGGCTGTTTTTGTTATGGCTTTCGCCCGATCGCTTAGGACACTTCTGATTTTGAGTTGCCTAATTCTAGAGCCTTCTGGCACGCAGCCGCCCCCTTACGAAGGTGTCGGCTGCCATAGCTTCTAATACCATAAATATCAATTTTTTTGAATCGGAGACTTAACGCATGAATATGAACCCATCTTTTATCGCCATCAATGATCAGGTGATTGCATGGGAAGAGATTATGGGCTATATGCAGCTTTTTGGCAAATTACAGCCCTTTCTACAAGAAGTGATTGGTCAACATGTATTAATTCAAGAGATCAACAACCGCGATGACTTAGACATTGACTCATCTGACGTGATGCAGGCGATCATGGACTTTCGTCTAGAGCAAGGTTTATCTGATTCCGAAAAGTTCAAGGAATGGTTATAAACGGAAAATCTCACAAACCAGGTTTTTCAAAATAGAATTGCCCTGGGTTTAAAAATTGAAAAGCTTAAAACAGTCCTTACAGAATCGAAATTAGAATACTATTTCAAAGAAAACCAAAACTCTTTATCACAGTATTCACTGCATCGCTTAATGACGGCAGACAAGGAGCTAGCAGAAAAGCTTAGCCAAGAATTGCAGGCAGAGAAAACAGTAGAAGAGCTTGCTAAAGAGTATGGGGAATCTGACCCTCCGGTTCGCATCTTTAAACAGCAAGTTCAACAGCGCTCCCTCCCGAAAACGCTCCAAAACAGTTTCGACTCAGCGACAAGTGGAACGGTCGTCGGTCCGGTAGAAATCGACAAGAGCTGGTCCGTCTTTTCCGTGATTGATATCATTCCGGCTGAACTGGATGAGAAGACAAAAAAGCAAATTGAGGCGCAGTTATTTAGCGAATGGTTGGTGCAGCAAGTTCAAGATTTAAAGATTGATTTTAGGTCAAATACTGCTGATGTATCTACATCAAAGTAACTTGTTGAAAGTATTCGATGGGGTTGTTGATATCTGGTGTTGTCCTGAACCACTGGGGTGAATCCAATCTCATCGAGATCGGTTCTTTTTTCCGTTGGCTGACTACGCGATCGCAACTCTAGCTAAACTGCGCCCGTAATCAGCTAGCGAGGGGGTGAGCAACTGCGGGATTTGTGCCTGATTATCCCATTTCCGGAAGTGGGCTACCAAGTTGGCAAAGGGGCGAGGGGCAAATTCTTCTGCCGCTTCGATGCTTTGCACTTTCAGGAAATTCTAAATTTGATGGCTTTCTGCCCAGTTTTTTAGCTCCTCCAGGACCCTGAGCGCGGTTCTCCCAAAGCCTGTGATTTCGTACGTGACGGCAATGGGGCGATCGCAAAGGACTTCTCGCTTAATTAGGTCCATATCTTCCATTTCCCGAAGTCGTTGAGTTACCATTTTTTTGCTGGCTCCTCCTAGTTGGCGCGCTAAATCATTGAACCGCACTGGGCCATCTTTGAGGTGCCACAGAATTGAACCTTTCCATTTTCCGCCTAAAATTCTCATCCCGCGCTCGATGGGACAGGGTTCCAAGCAGGGCTCCCGGACGTGTTTGCGTCCTTGAGAATCTGTGTGGACGTTGAGAGAGGCACTCATGGCGGAGGGTAGTTACCAAAAGTAAACTGATTGACTATAGTGACTTACTTGATTAACTTAGGGCACAACGCAGGTATTCGTCATCCATAGTTGCTAATTCTTAGACCATGGGATGATTGGATGCAGAAAAATCTCATTACACCGAAACTTGTATGACTACTCCCGATATTCATCTATATACAGCCTCCACCATGAATGGCTGGAAACCGGTTATCTTCCTTGAAGAAGCGAGTGTTGAGTACGATTTGACTTATATTGACTTCAGTAAAAAAGAACAAAAGTCAGAGTGGTATTTGCAGCTCAATCCGAATGGACGTATCCCCACCATTGTGGATCACAGTAATGACGATTTTGCCGTGTTTGAGTCGGGCGCAATTCTTTGGTACTTAGCAGAAAAATACAACAAATTTTTGCCCACGAGTGAAAAGGCGCGCTCTTTGGCTTTGCAATGGCTGATGTTTCAAATGAGTGGGGTCGGTCCGATGATGGGGCAGGCGATGTTTTTTCAGCGAATTGCAGCACCAAAAGGCATTGAGGATGCCTATGCGATTGAGCGATATGTGGCGGAATCTCGACGGCTATTGGAAGTGTTGGATAAACAATTAGCAGACCACACCTTCTTGGTGGGTAACGATTTTACGATTGTGGATATGGCGATGTACCCGTGGGCGCGCTCTTATCCTTGGGCAAAGGTTTCTGTGGAAGGGTTGGATAATTTACAACGGTGGTTTGATCGCATTGATGCGCGCCCTGCCACCCAAAAGGCGCTGAATATTCCTAAGCCGTTTCCGGCCTTTTTTGGGAAGGGTGATATTTCAAGCTCTGAGTCCGAGAATGCTTCTCGCTTCAATGCTTGATGCAATATTGAAAGCATCAATCTATAAATTCATTGCATAATTTAGGCCAGCGGAAAAACAATCACTGATTCACCAAAATGCTAAGGGGTATTCCAGATGCGCTCGTGGTAGCTACCCAGATCAGCGTACGGATCAGCCATAGCTCCGTGATGGTGATGATTCCCAGAATGATGATGTCCATGCTCGTAATGATGATGCTCGATATCTGCACCACCGACCAACCGAAACTTACACATCTCACAGTTCATAGCAACTTGCCCGAGCTGAGCTTCAATTTCGCGATCACGTAACAGTTTTAAAAGTTCTGGCTGCGTTCCCATTTCAGGCAGACAGTTCACCCAGATTTCAGGGTGGGCGGCGGCAAACTCCGCCGACATCCGCTCAATTTTCTGCATCAATTTGCCCGTAAACAAAAAGTACGGCAATACAATCACTCGCTTAGGACTAAAAAACTGCGATCGCAAAAAGCCTTCTTCTAAACGCGGATGGGTAATCCCAATGAAACAGGTCTCCACCGTGCGATAACCACTCCCTTCCCAGAGCAGCCGGGCTAGCTTGACTGCATCCCCATTGGCATCCGGATCGCTAGAGCCACGCCCGATGAATAATAAAACCGTCTCGGAGCGGGGAATCCCTTGGGGATTGTGTTCAGGGCGGTCCAGTGTCTTCAAGCGCTCGCGCCACAGATCTAAAATTGCCGGAGTAATCCCTAAATGACGCCCATACTGAAATTTGACATCCGGAATCTTCGCACGGGTTTGATCCAGTTCATGGGTGACGTCAAACTTGTTGTGACGAGCCGCCAACAGCAATAGTGGTACGGCGGTTAACTGAGTAAACCCCTGCGCTACACATTGGGCCACGCCCTCATAAATATTGGGCTGAGTTAACTCCAAAAAACAGGGCATTACCAACCGACTGCGATCGCAAGCTTGGTAAGTCTCGGCAAAATCCAGAAACTCTTGGCGACCTTCAGCGCTACGGGTCCCGTGACCAATCAGTAAAAGCGGCTGAGATAATGGCAACGGCGAAAATGTCAGAGCGGGCGTCGAACTACGTAGAGTTTGAATCATCAAAAGAAAAAAGTATCGCCAATCGGGCGGCGTATGAACAAGTCAAGACCTAACGCTGACTGAGGTCCCACTTCCACCGTAGCGACGCGCCATCGGACTGTCTGTTACGTTTTCCTAAACTTCCCACGCTATCTGCGATCACCGCCGAAATCTACTGACTAGAATGTGGTTTAAGGTGGCGGCTTCATGCCAGAACGCTTTAAATTGGACACCCAAAATTAGTCGTGCCCTACGCGCTCTGGCGAAAGCGATAAACCCTGTTCTTCATTCCTTAACAAATAGCTATCGAGACTATCTACGGCGATCTTAAAGGTCTTAAACCGAGTCAACTCAAACAGCTCCAACGGCTCTATCATCAACGCCTACCTGGCGATCGGGTATCAACGCCAGAGTTTGCCCAACGCGTCGGCGCTGTGAGCACCGAACTGGGTAAATTGGTTTGTGTTTACATCAACCGTCGAGGCCAGGTGATTCGCGTGGGGGTAGGAAGTCCTCGTGAGACCCAAATCCCGCCTCTGGAACTGCCGCGCTACGGGGCAGAGCGACTGTCCGGCATTCGTTGCTTAGCCACCCAGCTCAAAAGTGAAGGTCCCAAGGAGTCCAGTTTGACGGCTATGGTATTGCAGCGCTTGGATACGCTAGTGACGCTGAAGCTAACGGGGCAAGGTTTTCAGCGACGCGGTGGTGGAGCAACCGGGTATGTGGAGCGGGCGTATCTAGCTCACTTGCTACCCAATACTCAAGACGAGGAATGGCAATCCGATCGTCCCTATTGGACAGTATCGCCACCTACTAGTTTGGATGCTCTGTGCAAACAGGATTTTACCGATCTGGTTGAAAATTTAGAAGCCGAATTTCGTCGAGAGTTTACAGCTCAGCAGGTTGATCCCACCCATGATCGCGTATTGGCGGTGGGTTTGATGACTGCGGGATTTGATGAGATGGGTTTTCTCAATAATTTGGCGGAGTTAGAGCGGCTGATTGATACTGCTGGCGGCGAAATTCTGTCCACTATTATTCAGAAGCGATCGCAACCTCATCCTCAGACTGTAGTCGGGGCCGGTAAAGTACAAGAAATTGCCCTAGCGGTTCAGACCTTAGGCGCAAGCGTCGTGGCGTTTAATCGTGATTTAACCCCGACTCAAGTGCGCAACCTCGAAAACCAAATCGGCGCGCACATCATCGATCGCACGGAAATTATTTTGGATATTTTTGCGCAACGAGCCCAGTCCCGCGCAGGTAAGTTGCAAGTGGAACTGGCTCAGTTGGAATATATGCGTCCTCGTTTGAGTGGTCGGGGACAAGCCATGTCTCGTTTAGGAGGTGGGATCGGGACCCGGGGTCCGGGTGAAACTAAACTGGAAACTGAGCGACGGGCCATCAGCAGCCGTATCAGCCGCTTACAGCAAGAAGTTAACCAGTTGCGATCGCATCGAAACCGAATGCGTCAACAACGCCAACGTCAAGGCGTGCCAACGGTGGCGATTGTTGGCTACACCAATGCCGGAAAATCTACGTTGATCAATACCCTGACTAACGCCGAAGTTTATACAGCGGATCAACTGTTTGCCACATTAGATCCGACGACTCGAAGGCTGACAGTAGAAAATGCTCAGGGTCGAAATCAGACTTTGCTGCTAACCGACACGGTGGGCTTTATCGAAGAGCTGCCTCCACCACTCATGGATGCCTTCCGCGCCACCCTAGAAGAAGTGACAGAAGCCGATGCACTACTACACCTCGTCGATCTTTCACATTCTGCTTGGCGGAGTCATCTGGCATCTGTCAACGAAATTCTGGCTGAGATGCCCTTGGTGCCGCCTAATGTACTCCTCGCATTCAATAAAATTGATCAAGTCGAGCCTGACGCATTAGGCCAGGCTCGTCTGGAATATCCGCAGGCTGTTCTCATCTCAGCTTGGGAACGCGCGGGGCTCGACCAGCTTAGGCAGCGTTTAAGCTTGCTGGTGGACCCCGTAATTGCGGAGCGAGTTAGCTAAAAAAATGCAATGCTTAACCTAGATTGAAATTACTCTTCAATCTCCGGCTGGACATTAGGAGACGCCTCATACAATGCGTCCAACTGCTCTCTGGCATCGGTCATGGAAACGGAGC
>JBCDHF010000123.1:0-11777 GCA_038750375.1 Cyanobacteria bacterium P01_H01_bin.15 | reverse complement strand
CGCAAATAGCGAATGTAGACCTCAATAATGTTGGAGTCGCCCATAAAGTCATAGCCCCAAACGGTCTCCAGGATTTGGTCCCGGGTCAACACCTGCCGAGGATGGGACATCAAATATTCCAACAGATCAAATTCTTTAGCCGTCAGTTCTATACTCCGTTCCCCTCGGGTCACCTCTCGGGTCGTGCGGTGGAGGCGCAAATCGGCAAATACTAATTGATCGCTATCTTCCGTGACGTTCCGGCGTAATTGGGCTCGCAGCCGAGCAAGCAGCTCTTCGATGCTGAAGGGCTTAACCAAATAATCATCTGCCCCTGCATCTAATCCCGCTACGCGATCGCTAATTTCGTCTTTGGCCGTGAGCAATACAATCGGCACCTTGTCTCCCGTTTCCCGTAAGCGCCGACAAATCTCCGGTCCAGAGATTCCGGGCAACATCCAATCCAAGACAATTAAATCTGGTTTCTGCTCTCGGGCAGCGGTCAGTCCGCTAAAGCCATCCAAGGCGACGGAGACTTCATAGCCTTCGTACTTTAGTTCCAGCTTGATAAACTCAGCTAATTTGTCTTCGTCTTCGACAACTAAGATTTTGGCACCCATTGCTAATGTCACCTTTGCCTGGCTTAACTGAACGACTTAATCGTAGCAACGGGAGTCTGGTCTTTTGCTGACCGGTTCCTGAGGAAACTAGGTGGGAAAACTGAGAAAATTCTAGGCTAAGTCCATTTCCACATCTTCCTGGGGGGCAAAGCTTGGGCAATAGCTGTCTGGCGCCACTTTCAAGCCACAAAAGGGAGACTCCGCCTGCCAACAATATTGATTGCGCCAGAACCGGCAGCCACGACAGTGGGGTTGACTATCCCAGCCAGCGGCTCCCCGCGTTTGGGACAGCAACTCCCGCGGACTGACCCCTCGCAACACTAAAGAATCGCCCTGCCACCGCGCTTCCACTAACCCCGATGCCGCAAACTGCTCCCAGCGAGCGGCCTGAGTTAATTCTTTCGGTAAGCCGATCACAATGCGATCCCGAGTTTCGTTAACTTCACCTTCAAACGGGGCAGGCTCGGGTGCGGCAGGTTGAACAAAACGATTACCCAGAGGAAGCTCTACTAAATGTCGAGCTTGAGGGCAATGAATTTGGTAGCGGTTGGCGAGTTCAGGTAAACAAGCCAAGTCATTTAAATAATCAGAGCTGCCATTGACGAGTACCAAATGCTGGGGGCGCAAATTATGGATCAGCTGAATCGTGTTGCGCCCGTCACTATGCTCTGCCAGTAGATAGGTATCCAACGTGACCTGCGGGGATTGGGTCAGCCGGACGAACGCTTGGCGGAGGGGATCTTGCTGGGGGGTTTCCGGCAACAACAAGCGCCAATATTGATTGGCGGGTAATCGGGCTAGCTCAAAATCAGCCGGTTCATCTGTGATCAACACCATGGGTCCAGTTGTCTGGTGCAGATCCTGCGGTGACTCTAAACGTCGGCCCCGAGGTTTAACCTTGTCATCCCAGAATAAAGGCTGATGTTTGGCAAAATTGCGCACCGCCGAGGGCAACTCATCGAGTAATTCCAAATAGTGATCGCAAGCCGTCATCACGCGACCCCCCACCCAAATATCCAGATCACGCCCCGTAAATTGATGATGGGATCTCAACAATTTCAGCACCTCTTGCCCGGAGCCAAGGGGCTGCATTGGCAAGAGGACGTTTTCTCCTTCACTCAACGCCCGATCAATACGAGCCATCAAATTTTTTTCTTGCTGACGGCGATGAGGATGACGAGCGGTGCCATAAGTGCCTTCCAGAATAAGGACGTCTGGGCGCAGACCTCGCAAAGGTTCCAGGTTAAGACCATCCACCAATTGAAAATTCGATAAGCAAAATGCCCCCGTATATAAAATCTTGTAAGTGCGCTTCCGGGTGTAGTAGCGCAGACACAAACTCGCCGCACCCGGTAAATGTCCGGCCGGAAAAATTTCTGCGGTTAAGTCGGGGGCAAGGTGATAGGGTGAGCGCCAAGCCCAAGGTTGACAAAAATCCGTCCCCGATTCGCCGGGCCAATTAAGTGGCAGCAATTGAGTCGTCACTGAGCTCGCATAGACTGGGACGTTGAGAAATTGCCGCCGCCAACTCAGCAAAGCCTGCGCATGATCCGACTGAGCGTGGCTAACAAAAATCCAATCGGGTGCTAGATCCGGCAGGTCTGGCGAAGAGGAAATGAATCCACTATCCAGAAGCAAGCGGTACGGACCCACTTGCAATGACAGACAGACTCCATCTCCCCCCTGACCCACCCCCAAAGGTAAGCAAGATAACAGGGTAGAGGAGGGTTTAGCGGACATACGGACCAGAACAACCCCAGCAAATCAAGGTGCATTGGCGTTGGTTGTTACCCCTAAAGTAGACGCTATGTTTTTGGTTTGCTATCAATCAGGACAATTTGCAAAACTTAGGGAGCCGAGCTCAACATCTTGTGCGCAGACCTCTCCAATGGGCGACGCTTCGACTCGGCTCGAGTGGAAGTTGCTGCAACGGGGGAAACTACAGCATTTTCCCGAGAACTTCGAGCGGGCGGCAGGTTTCGGAAATCCGTCTGCTAAAATAACAGCGGTCAATTGAGAACGTAGAGAAACTTCATTGAGTCAACCTCTCGAAATGGAGGTTCCCAAGCTAGATACCCTAGCGCAAGAACTGGCTGCGATTCAGGAAACCGGATCTAAGAGAATCGCGATCCTGGGCTCCCGACATGTCCCCATTACCCATCAGCGGCTGATTGAGCTGATGTGCTACGCGTTAGTTTTGGGCGGCAATCGGATTATGACTTCCGGTGCGACGGGCACCAATGCAGCAGCGATTAAAGGAGCCATGCGGGCCGATCCGAATTTGTTGACGGTAATTTTGCCCCAGAGCCTGACCAAACAGCCTCGTGAGTCTCGTGAGCAGCTTGAAAAAGTTATTCATATGGTAGAAAATTCTGCCAATGATGGGTTATCTCTGGGCGAAGCGAGTGCGCTATGTAATCGAGAAATTATTTCTCGCTGTCAGCAGTTGATTTGTTTTGCGTTTCACGACAGTCATACGCTGCTGCAAACTTGCCAAGAAGCGGAAGATCAACGCAAGTTAGTTACGCTCTTCTATTTTGATTAGTCTGATTTCCTTAGCAATTTACCGAGGTCAAGCCGAGGCTTATTCTGTTAGCTCAGTTTAGTGCAACGACAACGGCCGCTTGCACCATAAAGTCTGTGCCAAAATGTCGAAGGCAGTTGTGTTGGAGACACTGATGGAGACTTGGAATTTTTCAAACCGGGCATTTTTAATCTATGCGATCGCCATTGCGGCCTTCTTGCCTTATTTACCGTTTATGGCCATCGCGGTTGCGCGCTTGCAGGAAGGCTATGACAGCCACGCACCCCGGGCTATGTTCGATAAGTTACCGCCCTATGCGCAGCGAGCGACCTGGGCTCATCAAAATACGTTTGAAAATGTGGGTATTTTTGTAGCGGCCGCTTTGACCGCATACGTAACCGGGGTAGATAGCATTCTGGTTCGCTATGCGGTCCTAGCTTTTGTCTCGGCTCGGATCATTTATCCATTTTGTTACATTTTCGATTTGCCCATCGCTCGGTCCTTTATGTTTGCGGTAGGCAATCTGGCAAATGTCGTGCTGTTTGGTTTAGCGATTATGCAGATTAATCAAGCGATTTAGTCTTCGTAATCGCAGTTACCATCAGTAACAAAATTTGCCCCGCGTTAATTTGAGCATGGCTCAAGATATTCAGGAGTTCAACGGGTATGGCGTCATCCTCTTCTTTTGATGTGGTCAGTGATTTCGACCATCAGGAAATGTTAAATGCGGTCGATCAAACCAAACGGGAGATCAAAAATCGCTACGATTTCAAAGGCACCAACTCGGCCGTGGAGCTCAAAGACACCACTATTGAGATTGAAGCCGATAGCGAAATGACCTTGGATACGATCCAACAAATTCTGCGCGCCAAGGCCGCCAAACGAAACCTCTCCCAAAAAATCTTTGAATTTGAAGAGCCAGAAGGAGTGGGCAGCAAGCGCCTTCGTCAGGTAGTTACTCTCAAAAAAGGTATCGACAAAGAACTTGGCAAGATTATCACTAAGTTAATCCGCGACGAATTTAAAAAAGTTCAGTCCTCGATCCAAGGTGATGCTGTCCGAGTTTCGGCTAAATCGAAAGATGACTTACAGGCTGTCATCGTGCGCTTAAAAGAAGAGGACTATCCGGTCGCGCTGCAATTTATCAATTACCGCTAATTATTCATGCCGGTTCGTCGTTGGACCACCGCCGTAATGATACCCAGTCCTAACATGCCAACCAAGGCGAGCCCCAGCACCAGCTTGCCGCCTTCCAATAATCCCGCGCCAAAAGCGACAATCGGGGGATTGGAAATCGCGATGCTAATGACAAGTGCGGGCACAAATTTCGACCAGGGTGCTTTGGTTAGCCCCACTCCGTAACAAACAAAGTCGAAAAATCCGCTCATCAAACAGCCCGTCATCAAAAAGAAATTTTGTTCTAAGTGACGTTCACTAAGGGTATTGATTCGCGTCATAAAGCGCTCTCCGACCAGACGAGAAACAAGATCTCTGCCATACCTCCTTGACAAAAAGAAGCTTAGGGAGCATGAGCAAAGATCTGCGAAACAGATGACGGCTAGGCCTTTCGTAAATCCCAACGTCGCGCCGGACAGTACTGAATAGGCGGTTCCTGGCAGCGCCGGAATGACCACACTCGTGAATCGCAAGAAAAAGATGCCGACCGGTACCCAGGGTCCTAATTCCTCAACCTGTTCCCGCAGGTGAGCTACACCGTAACGATTAATCAGCCAAACCACTGCAATCATCAGCGCAATGATCGCGAGGAATCGAAGAATTTTGATGAGCCGCTGTTTATTCACGCCACTTGGTATGAGTTCAACGCATGGACTCTTAATATTTTCTTAGGAGTCCTGTATTGCGTCAATATTTCTGAAGTGAGCGTTTTTTTAGAGATTGGCGGGGTTGCGATACCAGCGAGCTAGAGTGTCGAGTGGAATCCCGAGCTGATGCCCTAGCAAAATCTTTTGGTTAATCCAAGTGGTGCGCAGGAGTCCCAGTTCTTGCCAACGACGTCCGGAAGTCGATACCGCACTGTTTGCGATCGCAAGTTTGCCGTGGGCACGTAACCGCCGAACCAATTCATAATCTTCCAGCAGCGGCCATTCTTGAAAACCGCCTAGCTCACGAAATATCGAACGTCGCATAAAAATCCCTTGATCGCCATAAGGCAAGCCGAAAATTTGTGATCGCCAATTAACACTGCACTCCAACACTCGATATTGCCAACCCTCTGCCCGAATCGATAGCTGAAATGCGCCGCCAACAATACGAGGTAACTGGAGTAGCGCTAGAATCTGGGCGCCGAAATCTGGGGGGAGAGTTGTATCGCCATGTAAAAACAGCATCATCTCACCCGTTGCTTGCTCAGCCCCAACATTCATTTGCCGCCCACGACCAGGCGCGCTGTCTACACGGCGAAGATTGAGTTGATATTCTTGAGCGTAGGCCATAGCGATCGCACAGGTCCGATCCTGGGATCCCCCGTCCACTAACAGAATTTCCCAGGGCGCACCCATCCCTATAGACGCCAGCGTAGTTTGAATCCCGGCTGCTTCATTTAGTACCGGAATCACAATACTGATCTGGGGAGTTTGTTTTATTACCGACGCCATACAGACTAATCAACTATCCTTGGCAGTCTACTGATCGTTGCTGACAAATGGTTGAATCGGCGCTGAGTTTTTAAATCGACCATCGCCGGGATTTAAGGCTGTTTGCGATCGCAGGATCCAAAAGCATAGCCCCCGGTTCAGATAAAGGTTGGTTTCGCTACACTAAACATCGAAGAAAGAGTTGGCGAGGCGATCGCAGCTTGATGGCGGCTAGTTAATCAAGTTGAGGAAAGTCCGGGCTCCCGAAAGACCAGGCCTGCTGGGTAACGCCCAGTGCGAGTGATCGCGAGGAGAGTGCCACAGAAACATACCGCCGACTCCGGTTTTATCGGAAGGGTAAGGGTGCAAAGGTGCGGTAAGAGCGCACCAGCAGTCGCCGTGAGGGGCTGGCTCGGTAAACCCCGGCGGGGAGCAAGGACGAAGGAGCAAGGGTTGGTCTTTTGCCCGCTCCGCTTTAGGAGAACCGCTTGAGGTGTTTGGTAACAAACATCCCAGATAGATGATTGCCCCTATGTAGTTGCTACATGGGAACAGAACCCGGCTTATGTCCAACTCTTTCTTTGATTTCCGACCTGATTTGTCACTGCCTATTCTCCTCTCTCCTGTGACTCTCTCTGATACTCCCCCACTGGATCTCGATTTGCGGCGCCGCAAAGAATTGCAGATCCTGGTCCACAAACTCGGATTAACCGCAACGGAAACTGTAAACTGGTCCCTACTGGATTTAGCTCTGACCCATCCCAGCTTCTCCGGAACCCATAACTACGAACAATTAGAGTTCTTGGGAGATAGCGTTGTCCGTTTAATTGCGGCTGAGCTGTTATTAGAATCTGCGCCAGGTTCATCTGTCGGCGAACATAGCGCGATTAGGTCAGTACTGGTCAGCGATCGCTTTTTGAGTGAATTAACAGAACGCCTCGGTTTAACTCGGCATGTATTAATTTCCCCCAGCGTCTCCTCTCGAGACTGGCAAGCCGACGTGTTTGAAGCCATCTTGGGTGCTCTTTATCTCAGCACGGGCAACACTGAGCTGATTCGACCCTGGTTGGACGAGTTGCTGCTGGAAAAAGCGGCAATTGTTCGCCAGGATCCCGCCCTGGAAAACTATAAAGATGCCTTGCAGAGTTGGACCCAGGCTAACTTTCAATGTTTACCAGAATATAAAACACGGCTTTATCGTCCCGAGGATGAAGACCAACAATTCATTTCAGAAGTCTGGCTCAAAGATCAGGCGTTAGCGCAAGGAATTGGTCGTTCGAAGAAAAATGCGGAGCAAGCAGCGGCCAAACTGGCCTTTTCAACTCATGTTCAAAGCGCTTTAGGGACTCACTAAGCCCCTGTGCTGCAACTCTTCGCAGCAGGGTCGCCAAATATCCAATATTCAAGTGAATTAATCGAGGCGAAGATTCACTATCTGGGAGCGGATCAGTACAAGTTGAAAGAGATTGCGATATGTGAAGAGGGGGCGTCCTCGTCTGCAAAAACCCTTAACGAAACTGTTTAGGGCAATTTGCTGAGCAGATTAACGAGGAAGAGTCCCAATGTTAGCGATAGTAGGAGTCGCGCGATAGTGGAAAGACTCCAGCGCCACAGCTTACTGAACTTCATGATTGCAACCTCACCCAACAAAGTTGTCTAAATCGTCTTGATTTCGACTGCTAAAGACTAGCTAGGACCTCGAAAAACGCGACCAAAATCTGACCACTCTAATAACTGTCTGCCAAAAGTGACAATCCTCCCCTTAAGCCGTTTTTCATCGCTTTCGCCAGATCGCTTAGGACACTTCTGATGACCAGCCGCATACTTTTAAAGCGTTCTCGCACCCAGTCTAAATTGCCGAAGTGTCAAGAGATTTTGGAACATGCCCAAGTCGGCTATCTGTGTTAGAATCGCACACGACTCGGACCCATGCGGTTTCAACGCCCAAATCTTGTCAGGACCGGAAGGTAGCAGCAATACGGGATGCTTGTGACAGGCGTGGACTCCGGGTCTTTCGCATTTTAAGACTGAACTATCGAGATGTTTTCGACTAAAGAGGGAGCTCCACTTCAACTGCTCGCTGATCATCTACATCCGCTGGACTTAGCTCTAAATCATCCTGCCCCGATAAGTCCAATTTAAATTTAGGACCATCACTGGCGTTGGTATCATTTTGGTCCAAGCTTACTGCCAACAACGTATTGGACTCGGAGCTAAAACGATATTTTTCCGTCAAGCTTTCGTCAACAGAAGTGAAGGGCGTTTGATTCTGGATCAAATTAGGATTAGGTTTGACCATCAACAAGTCAACAATTCCCTCATCCGAGAGCGTTAAACTTTTGACCCCAAAGTCGTTGGGGACTTTCAGTGAAACACTATCGACGTGTTTTAGTCCTCCGGATGTCGCGAGGGCCGCCACCAAATATCGTTCATTTTGAATGCCTTTTGATTGAACTTGTAAAACGGCGATTGCATCTTCCAGACCATTACCATTGAGATCACCAAAAACAGCGTGTTTTTCTAAAGTGACCCGAAAATCTTCGCCTTGGTAAACGCCGTTAGTCAATTCAACTAAGCCGTATTGGGGGACCAAATAGGTTCCTTGCTGAAGGTCGCGCAGAGTTAAGCCACTCACTTGGACCTGGGCCGACGCAATGGGAAATCCAACGGTAGCGGCGATGAAAACACCTCCAGTGAGAAGCAAGCCTAAACTGCCCCAACGAAAAATAGACATAAATTTTTGCCTCCGGCAAAGACCCACAATTAAACAGTTACTCATCCTTAAGCAATAAGGCTAACTTGGTTCATCCAGAACAACCCGAATTTTTCAGAATTAATATTGCTCAATTAATATTGCTCAAAATTTACTCTAGGGCGAGGAATTGACCCAATGCCGCTACCATGCGAGGTGGCCAACGCCGTACGGTTTGGACCCAGTCCAAATCGCCATATCGTGAGTCGAGTCCCATCGCGGCGACCCAATTACTTTCCGCTTCTCCCCGTTGACCAGTGGACCACAGAATTGCCGTTAAAGCCGCCCTCATGTCTGGAAACATGGGATATTTGCGGACCAAATTCCGCATCTCCCGTAGCGCGTCTTCTTCTCGACCCACTTGATACAGCACCAACGCCCGATTTGCCCGAGCAAAGGCAAAATTAGGGGCTAGCTCAGCAGACTTTTCATAGTCCGCGATCGCATCTTCCCAACGACCTTGGCCGGCTTTCGCATTCCCGAGATTGTTAAACGCCATCGGGTCTTCGGGCGTTAGAGCCAGTACCTGCTGATAATCTGCGATCGCATCGTCCCAACGCTGTTGACCTTCGTAGGCTGCCCCCCGATTAAGGTAAGGGTCGGTGGCATCCGGTTGCAGGCGAATCGCTTCGTTGTAGTCTGAGATCGCCGCGTCCAATTTATTTTGGCTTACGCGGGTATTGCCCCGATTACTCCAAGCAGCTGGATTTTCGGGAAACTGTTCAACTAGTTCGGTCCAGTAACGCTCTGCTTTCTCAAACCGACCTTTCTCGACCGCTTGGATAGCTTTTTGCGCCAGCTGTTCTCCCGCTGCCAATTGCTCGTTCGTGTAGGTTGGCTGAGCTGAACTGGGCAGACTGAGACCGCTCCAGAGTAATAAACAAAAAATACAGAACAAGAACCGCTTAAACATATGAACTACAAGACCGCGCCTGACGTTGAGGGTGATTAATGGCTCCTTTATTATCACGTTTTCCTTACATGGGGCGAGTGCAAAAGCCACTTGTCTTGGGTTGGGATCGGCAAATCAATTCATTATCTGAATCTGATTATTTGCGATTCCTGTTGGCAGGAATAAATTTAATTATTGGCGCCAGCCAATAGGATGCCAGATTCTACCTAGGATTCTCCACGGAAATCGGCTTTTGTATCAATCCTTACAATTAAGCTGGGTGAATTCACGGAGATGGACTCAGTCAATCATATTTCTATGAATAGAACTGTAATCTACGTTTAGATCCATTATTGATAAATTGGCGAAGTTTCGTCGGTACAAAGAGGTCAACCCCCCTGAAATCGAAGATATAATCCGAATAGAGAGAGAGGGCGATGGGCTGTGTTTGTAAAGCGAACTGAGGGATTCAAAGGTCTTGCGATAGGGATAATATTGATCGCTGGTTCAGCGGTTGCTCCTGCCACTGCGCGGCCACTTCCAAACGCTGAGAGTCCGCTTACGCAAGTCGATCTTTCTTTGTCGCCGTCGGTTACTTTGCCCCTAAGCAGTTCTGATTCGCTAGCTTTACTGACATTAGTGCCATCAGAAAATTTAGGTGATGAGACATGGCTCTCTCAAATGACGACGCCATCAAACGCCTTGGCTCAAGCACAAGCAGCGGACTCTATTTTGAAGCATGTTGCCGATTTACGATTGCCGCAGCCGATGCCGGAGCCTAGTTCATTGCTCATCTTGGGTGCACTCGCCGCCTTCTTTGCTTGGGGAAAGAATGAGAAAAAACCCAAGCAATTACCGTCAGATGAAAACAAGAGTCTGTAAGCTGGTTGGCAATTAATTACTTGGGACTTTCAGAGTCTGGCTCGCTTGTGCCAGTCAGAGGCGTAAGTCTTGGATTTCCTCGCGGGAATCGATAACTAGCTGCATATTGTCGAGTACGAGGCTACGGAGATCTCGGCTAAGAGGAACATCACCATTGGCTCCAAACCATTGTTCAAACGTTTCTACATACTCGGGTTGCGCCGCTAAAAATCCCTGCATGAACTGCACCAATGCAAAATCTACTGAGTTCAGAAGCTGAGAGTTATTTTCAGGGACCATGCAGGCAATGCCCTCTTGGGAGTAGGGATAGCCTGTTACTAGAAAATCTTCCGCTTTCTGCGGATCGGCCAAATAAGCCTCAAGTAGCACTCCATCGGAAGCAAAACCGTCGATTTCGCCTTTCTGCAATGCCGAGTAGGCACTGTCGCGATCGTCAAAGTACACCAATTGCACTTGGGGTTGAGCGTTACGAATCGCATTTTCATTGGTTGTACCCGGCAGAACCCCAACTTTTTTGCCAGCTAAATCCTCTGGCTCCCACAGCTCTGAGCCCCTAGCGGCTAAGAGCCTTGTCCCAGTTAAGCCATAGCTAACTGAAAAATCAACTTTGCGATCGCGCTCCCAGGTAAAGCTAGAGGCATCGCAAACAATATCGACATCGCCATTAACCAAGCTAGAAATTCGTTTATCGGTGGGCAAAGCCACTAACTTCAGCTCAATGTCTTGATTGAGCTCTGTTTCGAGTTGGATCTCGATTTGGCGGAGCATATCCACCGAGTAGCCCACCAGTTGCCCCTCTTTTTCGTATGCAAAAGGTCGAGCATCGGCACTGGTGCCTGCAGTAAACACACCGGTCCGCTTGACCTTTTCCAGCACTGATTCCGCTAAAACGCCCGTTGCTTGGGCGCCAATAATGCCTGTCAAGGTAACCGTGAGACCGAGTCTGTTCCACATAGTTTTCGGAGGGTGAAGAACGTCAAATTACAGGAGTTTTAGCATTCCCTGCGTGGATGGCTATGACAATTTTCAGAAAAAATCAGTTTCTCTTTGAGGATTCGAAGGGGCGATTTGTAACGAAAATGTTAACATCCTGTTGTGATGGGGGTTTTGCTCCGATTTGGTCAATTTCTAAGGTTTTTTTTATGTTGCGGCTGGAACGTATCAGCAAGATTTATCCCACAGGGCAGGTGCTGCGGGACGTGACCTGGGAAGTGAAGCCGGGCGATCGTATTGCGTTGGTCGGGGTTAATGGCGCGGGCAAAACCACCCAAATGAAAATTGTGATGGGGGAGATTGAGCCCACGTCCGGGGATGTGATTCGACCCAGCTCCCTCAAAATTGCTTACCTGAACCAAGAGTTTGATGTGGATTGTGATCGCACAATTGCATCTGAGCTCTGGACGGTCTTTACAGAAGCCAATCAGGTCCAGCAGAAAATGGCGGACGTTCACCACGCCATGGAAAGCGCTAATCCAGATGAGTTGGACAAGTTAATTACAAAGCTCGATAAGCTTCAGCAACGGTTCGAAAGCTT
>JBCDHF010000122.1:0-11854 GCA_038750375.1 Cyanobacteria bacterium P01_H01_bin.15 | reverse complement strand
GTATTTGAATGCCTTTTGGACCCGCATCAAGATTAGGAGTCAGCCTGTTCGATGAGACTCCTCCCGTAGAATGGGTACCCGGCCGTTCTGTAGAAGAAGCCGAATCCTACATTCGTGCCGTTTACCGTCAGGTTTTGGGAAACGCCTACGTGATGGAAAGCGAGCGTTTGGCTATTCCTGAGTCGCAGTTCAAGCTAGGAGAGCTAAGCGTTCGAGAATTTGTCCGCGCCGTTGCTAAATCAGATCTATATCGGTCTCGCTTTTTTACTGGCTGTCCCCGATATCGCGCGACCGAGTTGAACTTTCGCCATTTATTGGGCCGCGCCCCGCGCGATCTTGAAGAGATGCGGATGCACAGCACTATCCTCGATACGGAAGGGTTTGAAGCCGATATCGATTCTTATCTTGATAGCGACGAATATCAAATGACCTTTGGGGAGAATTTCGTTCCCTATATCCGAGGCTATAAGTCCGAAGCCTGTCAAAATATGGCACAGTTTACCCACCTCTTTCAATTGGTGCGTGGAGCTTCCACCAGCAGTCTGAAGGCCGACTTAGCTGGCAAGAGCCCCCGTTTGAACGCACTCGTGATTCAAAGCAAACCTGTCCCCGTTATTTCTCCAGGCAGCGATGGCGCTACGTTCCGTAATCCGCCAGCTGTAGCCCGGCAGCGCCAGGGTGTGGGGGCAACATCTGACGGCAAGATTTATCGCATCGAAGCAACGGCTTTCCGGGCCAATCAGGTCAGACGCGTTTCCCGATTTCGTCGCGCCAATCAGGTTTTTCTGGTGCCCTATGACAAGCTTTCCGAAACGTATCAGCGGATTCACAAGGAAGGCGGCGTAATTGCCAGCATTACCCCCGTTTAGAAGAATACAAAGTTTGTCGCCCAGTCGCGCCCTCTACTGATTAGAGAGTGTCGCTAGCTGGGGGATATTCCCATCGCAAACTGGTTCGAACTTAGATTCGTCTGAACCAGTTTGTGCTAGCGGGAGTGAAAAGTTATTGGCAGCTTTTGAAAGCTTTAGTTTTGTCGTTGTTTTAGGAGAGTTGAATTCTCATGCTTGAGCTATGGCCAACCAGTGACCTGGAAGATATCCAAGTCGCTATTAGAGGCGTCTATAAGCAGGTTTTAGGTAATCCTCACGTGATGGAAAGTGAGCGCTTGACGACCGCAGAGTCGCAATTGTGCGATCGCTCCATCACCGTCCGTGATTTTGTGCGAGCAGTCGCGAAATCTGACTTTTACCGTGCCCGCTACTTTGAGTCCTGCGCTCCCTATCGTTTTATAGAACTTAATTTCCTGCACTTGCTGGGGCGGGCGCCGCAGGATCAGCGCGAGGTTTCTGAGCACATCGTACGCTGCGTGGCTGAAGGCTACGAGGCCGAAATTGATTCTTATATCGATAGCGATGAGTATCAGGCCGCTTTTGGCGAAAACGTCGTGCCCTACTACCGTGGCGAAGCCAGCGAAGCGAACCCCAAGCAAGTGGGATATAACCGCATCTTTGCCCTTAACCGTGGCCCTGCCCAAGTTGATAGCAGCGTCAAGTCATCTCAGCTAGTCGGTAATTTGGGAGGAAACTTGGCTAACACCATCAAGCCTTCTAAGGCCACTGTGATTGGCTCTGGCACGGAGAAGCGCTTCAAAATCTTGACGACGGCAGCAAAATTCGATGCGCCTCGTCGAGTGAGCATGAATGAGTATATTGTCTCAGCGAGCAAGATGACGCCCCAAATTCAGCGCATTAATCGCACCGGAGCCAAAATCGTCAGCATTACCGAAATTGTCTAGCTTCGTTTCTAAGCCTGATGGTCAAAACCCCATCAGGCTTTTTGAGATTCAAACACAGTTCGAATACTTTTTTTATTCAAGGAGATCATCACTATGGCGCTTTGGCTTACAGATACAGATGTTTTGGAGCTTCGCCCTAGCTTCACCGAAGATGACCTACAAACGGTTATTCGGGCCGTATATAAACAGGTTTTAGGCAATGCCTATTTAATGGAATCGCAGCGCTTAGTGACGGCAGAATCGCTGCTGCGCGATGGAGACATTACGGTTAAAGGATTCGTGCGTGCGATCGCCCAGTCCGACTTATACCGCTCTTTGTTTTTTGAAAACGCCTCCCCTTACCGATTTGTCGAGCTCAATTTCAAGCACTTGCTGGGGCGCGCGCCCCAAGACCAAGCAGAAATTTCTGCCCATGTCGTGCTCTACAACGAGCAGGGATATGAAGTCGATATTAACTCTTACCTCGACAGCGATGAATACAACGCCAAATTTGGCGAAAACATCGTTCCCTATCCTCGAGCTAATACGCAAACTGGATTAAAGAATGTCACGTTCAATCGCAACTTTGCGCTGATGCGTGGGTCGGCCACCGATGACTCTGCTAAAGAGGCCAAGCTCATCACTGATATCGGCGCAAATCTGGCCACTAAAATCAAGGCTCCCGCCGGTAAAACGGGTGCCTATGACAATACTGGAAAGCGCTTCAAAATTACTGTCAGTAACGCTGGCTCTGCGGCTCGCCTTAGTCACGTGAGCACTCAAGAGTATGTAGTTGCTTATAGTCAACTATCGCAAAAAATTCAGTCTATTTTTAAGGCTGGTGGCAAAGTTCTCAAAGTCGCTGAGCTTTCTTAGCAAATACTTGAGATAAATATTTTTCAAACCTGATAGTGCAACGCTAGTTTAAGTTCAAAACTGGAGGTATTTACAGTGTCACTTTGGATTCAAGATGCGGATTTGCTAGAGCTACGGCCCAATGCAACTGAAGAAGACTTACAGGCAGTTATTCGTGCAGTTTACAGACAAGTATTGGGCAATGTTCAGCCCACTGAAAGTGAGCGTCTAGCGAGTGCTGAATCGTACCTACGTAACGGTGATATAACAGTCAAAGGTTTTGTCAGTTTCATTGCCATGTCTGAGCTGTATAAATCCCTATTCTTCGAGACAAGTTCTCCTTATCGTTTTATTGAGCTAAATTTCAAGCACCTGCTGGGCCGTGCTCCAGTTGATCAGGCTGAAATTTCTGCGCACGTTCAAACCTACAACAGCCTAGGATACGAAGCGGAAATCAACTCATATCTCGATAGTGAAGAGTACAACTCCAGTTTTGGGGAAAATATTGTTCCCTACTGCCGTGGTAATAAGACTATTCAAGGCATTAAGAATGTGGGCTTTAACCGGACATTCGCCTTATATCGAGGAGAAGCCGCAAGTGATTTTAGTAAATCAGCTAGTTTGATTGATGATGTTGCTGGTAACCGAGGCACTAAAATTACTGCTCCAGCAAAAGGTTCTGGTGCTTACAGTAATAACGGTAAGCGTTTCCGCATCACTATTACAAAGGCTAAATATGGGGCTCGGGTAACCCAGAGCAATACGACTTTTGAGGTCGGCTACGCCCAACTCTCTCAAAAGATTCAAAACATCCAAAAAACGGGTGGGAAGATTCTCAAAGTTGTTGAAGTCGCCTAGCGCCGAAACTTTTGATAACCGTTGGTTGAATTTTAGGATATTTCACTATGGCAGGGATGAATGTAACGGGAGCGTTTGGAGTCAGTAGCTACGGTCAGCGTCCAGTTTCCATCACTGTGACAGGTGTCTGCAAACAAGATGTGATGAAGACTAGTAACTACAAGATTAGGGTGCCGCTTAACCAAATGTCTCAGGTGATGCAGTCTATTAATCGAATGGGCGGCAAGGTCAGCGCTGTTTCTGTTGACGACTCTAAAGGCTTAGTAGAGACCAATGAATCATTAATAGAGCCTGAAGACTCAGGCGACTAAATGTGAGATTTAGTGAGTATTCGAAACAGAATTGTTTCACAGAATTCTGGTACTCATGGCTTTTTGGGCGCGATCTTCGGCAAAAGGGGCCTTTAACCTTATGGGCTTGGATCATTGTCAGCATGACTTTAATGAATATTGAGGAGTTTGTTGAAAAATCAGTCGGTCAGTGGCGTTCCCAGCGGAGCGCTCATCATTTGGCCTTTAGACATTTTGAAGCCGTAGAGTCAGTGATCGACATTGAGGCTGTTTCTCGAGAGAATGCCTCAGTGGTTGAGCTCTGCAAAGCCTATGGAGTGGATTCGCAACAGATCGTTGCTCCGTTCAAAATGAGTTGGGAGGGACAGTCTGACTGGGACGACGGCGAGGAGATTTTGCAAGGGTCTTCTGTTCTGGTGCCCGTGCCCGACCCCGAGCAGCTTAACTGTGGCAAGCTTTTGCGGGAGCAAGGCTATGCGGAAACCATGGCGGCTACTGGAGATTATCGCTTCTTAGAAGACGGCACTTTTGTTTTAGTAACCAGTTATGATCGTGCCGCCGCCGAGGAAAAAATTTGGTTCGTCAATCCAAATGTTCGCTGTCGAGTGTCCTTGATTAAAACGAGTGACGGTTCGGGTGTGGTAACGGCGTCTTTCTCCTCTGAAATTCGACAATCATAGATAGACCAAGCGCTTTTTACAGATGATGATCACTTCCTCAAACTCCTTGTCCGATTGCTATTCGGCTAACTTGCTAACCCTGGCTCGCTGGATGGCAGGAGATTTCAGTAACTATCAGCAGGCAGCAGAAAATCCTCGGGAGTTTGCCCATATTCACGTGTTTTTCCGACCTTTAGCCTTTGATTTCTTCTCGGATATTGGTTTTTATTCGGAGCAGGTTTATGACTATGATTTGTGGACTCCTTACCGGCAAGGAATCCATCGCTTAGTTGATAAAGAAGACTATATCTATATTGAGAATTACAGCCTGCTGGACTCGTTTGCTTATGCCGGAGCAGCCCGTGAACCGGCTATTTTAAAGACCATTACCTCTGACATTATCGAGCGTCGGCAGCATTGTTCCATGGTGTTTAGGCGCGAGGGAGAAAAGTTTATCGGTGGGGTAGAACCTGGTAACTCTTGCCTAATTAATAAAAATGGCTGCCAGACCTATTTAGTCAGTGATGTTGAGATTACAGAATCCACTTGGGCCAGTTTTGATCGAGGTCTAGACATTAATACTCACGAGCAAGTCTGGGGATCAGAGCATGGTTCCCTTAAGTTTGAAAAACGAGAAAGTTTTTCCCATGAAATTAAAATCTCCTGATAAAAACGTGTCAACAACTCTGGATGTTTCTCAACCCGCGATGCTCCCTCTAGAAGCACAAAAAAAGGTGCAAGGATGGATTCGCAGTCGTCATTTAATCTGCTCCGGAAGTTTCTTTATCTTTGAAACAGTTGATTATGGAATGATTGAGCGATTTTCCGACTGTGTTTCCACTTTAGGCGGAACTGTGATCTCAGTTGAGCCAGTCGATAAAATTTGGATGGGCAGTCATCGTCAAGTTATGCTTTATCGCGTTAAGGTCAGCCTTTTAACTCCAGGCCATAATCTAAAGCAATATTGGATTAAATACGGTAGTTTTAGAACTCGATTTGATTGCAATCCTTAACTTTATTATCCCTACCCTTATTTACAAAAACGCCTTAGCTTAATCTCTGCCCTGAGGCTCTTTCAAACAAACAGTGAGGTTTCGAACATGCTAAATACTTTTGCCAAGCCAACTGTGAATTCAGCTTCCAGGCTGGCGGTGATTCCCTTTAGCGATATACAGCCTGTGATTTTGCAGGCCGGAGCTTCACTGACTGAACTTGAGGTGGTTATTCGGGCGATTTATCGACAGGTGCTAGGGAATGCTCACGTGATGGAAAGTGAGCGCCTCAGCACTTTAGAGTCACAGTTTGTGCAGGGAAATCTCACTGTTCGCGATTTTGTGCGCGAGTTAGCTAAATCTCATCTATATCGCACGCGCTTTTTTGAAAATTGCTCTCGCTACCGGGCAATTGAACTGAACTTCAAGCATCTTCTCGGTCGAGCCCCAGAAAGTTACGATGAGACGACGTATCACAGCCATATTCTGGACGATGCTGGCTATGAGGCCGACATTGATACTTATGTTGACAGCGCTGAGTATCAAACTGCTTTTGGTGACTACACGGTGCCCTATTACCGGGGATATAAAACCCAAGCTGGGCGATCGCTCGTCGGTTTTACTTACATGTCTCAGCTTTTGCGGGGGAGTTCTGCCAGCGATCAGAATTTGACGACAGGCAATCGAGCCCGTTTGACATCTGCCATTTTGACCAGCACCCCTCAGCCGATAAAGCCGCCAAGCAGTATTTCTCCAGATTGGCGGCCGCTATCGGATCCGAAGCAGATTATTGCGCAGGCACTAGGGGCGAAATACTTCTCTCCGCAAGACTCCGCCCCAATTGCTGCCGCTAATATGCCTGCGGCTTCAGTAGATTGGCGTCGGCAACAACAGTATCAGGTCTTGCAAAGATCGGAGACGGGTAAAGTTGAGCGCTATCCTCGGTCTGCCAATGAGGATATTGAGGTGATCATTCGAGCCGCTTATCGTCAGGTGCTGGGCAATGCTTATGTGATGGAGAGTGAACGGCTGCAAGTGCCTGAATCTCAACTAAAGCGAGGAGAGTTGAGCGTCCGTGAGTTTGTCCGCTGCCTTGCTAAGTCAGCCCTCTATCGCACTCGATTTTTTGATACTTGTTATCGTTATCGGGCGCTCGAGTTGAACTTCAAGCATTTGCTAGGGCGGGCTCCTAACAGCTTTGAGGAAATGAAAGTTCACAGCAAGATTTTGGATGAAGCGGGATTTGACGCAGACATTGATTCTTATCTGGATAGTGATGAATATCAAGAGACGTTTGGAGAAAATGTGGTGCCCTATTACCGGGGGTATCAAACCCAAACGGGTCAGCCTTTGATTGGCTTCACTAACATGTTGCAGCTGCTGCGGAGTGCCTCTAGCAGTGATAAAAGTCTGACTGCAGATAATCAACCTCAATTAACCCGGGCCGTTATCCTCAATCAACCCTATGGAATCAACCGACCTCGTGATGCTCAAGACATTTTAAGAGAGGTCTTTAGCTCCCAGTCAGCGATTAATCGCTCGAAGAAAATGCAGGCGATCGCTAAGCGCGCTGCAGCTGAACGAGCCTTGCAGCAAACGATTGACCAACAAGTCCAGGAAATTGAGCGCTTACAACAGCAGTTGGCCGACCTGCGTCCGCTGGCAGTGGTTGGGGCGGTCCAACTCAGAAATAGCTGGAATCCATCGACTGCATCAATAGGTGACGATGCTGCTGAGTCACTCCAACAGCAGATCGACGCTCAAGCTGCTCAAATCGCCGATTTAGAAGCGCAAATCCTCGATGCCCGTCGCTACGCCACGATCGGAGAAGCCAAACTCAATAAGTGGCGCACTCGATTTTTTAGGGGATGATAGAGGCATACAGCGATTGCAAAACTCCCCAAGAATCTATAGCGCCATGACCTCAAAGCCGAGCCCCTTCTCCCATAGTCGTGACGTTGTGGCCGAATTCGACCAGTGGGCGCAAGCCGGGCGCGGCGAAAAAATGGCCGCTGGTCATCGCTTTGCCACCCAGCAGTTACTGGAAAATTTGGCGATCACGAATGATTCTGTCGTACTCGATGCCGGCTGCGGCATTGGCTGGGTTCTCAACGAGCTGATCGGCGCCCACATTGCCCTTGGCATCGGGATTGATCTTTCCCCGGAGATGATTGCGATCGCCTCATCACGGCGGACTCTGCCGCACTTGAGTTTCTTGACCGCAGACAGCGCTAATACGCCCTTTGAGAACGACAAGTTCTCCCACGTTGTCTGCATCGAATCCATTTACTACACGCCTCAGCCCCGCGCTACGCTGCAGGAATGGCTGTGCATCGCCAGGCCCGGCGGTCGACTAGGGTTGGTGATTGATCTTTATCAAGACAACCCCGCTGCCGAATACTGGGTCGAAGCGCTGTCGCTAACGGTGCATAATCTATCGACAGCGGAGTGGCAGACGGTGCTGGCATCCGCCGGTTGGGCCAACATTGTGGCTCGCTGCGTGTCCCTGCCAGTTCAAACTGCCGCCAGCGACTTTACGCCGTCCTCGTATTTTCCTGACTACGCCACTTATCAGGCCTACTGCGCAGCGGGCTCGCTACTCCTCAGCGCCCAAAAGCCTTAGAGTAACGGTTATGGATTTATCGGAGCGGCGAGCCCTCAGCCAGTAAACATTACTCTTGCAGCCTCAGCTACCTACTGAGCGTTCGTAATCACTGGCAACGTCACTGACTTCGGGTACTTTAAAACATTACTAATGCTGGACCCTTTACCAAGATTACTACACTAAATTAGTTGACTTTTTCTCTTTCAAATCTCATGCCACAGATGATCCAGATAGTTGATTGAGTTCCTCGGTTACCTGGAGAAATTGCTGCACAATAGGCGAGAAGTTGTCACGCCGACGGGCAATTGCGAGCTGCAAGCTAGGGGCAGGGCCTTTTAGTCGTCGATAAATTACTTCGGTATCCCCAAAATTCTGCAGGTATTCTGGCACAAACGTAACCCCCATTCCTGCAGCAACTAAACCGACTCTCGTTTGGCTAGTTTCTACTTCTTGCACCACGTTAGGGTAAAACCCCGCTTGTTCACATAATCGGATGATTTGATCATAAAATGCAGCTCCTTCTTGACGTGGATGCAGAATAAAGGCTTCATTAGCGAGTGCATCTAAAGTTAGGGATTCTTGAGCTGCTAGAGGGTGTCCTTTGGGTAAGGCCACAATCCATACTTCATCGGCAATGGACCGTGAGAAAAGTAACTTTTCGTCAACAGGGGGATAGAGAAAGCCCACATCTACCTGGTGATGCTGAAAGGCAACAACCTGCTCATGGGTACAGCGTTCATTCATGGTCACTTGCACATCGGGATAGCGATCGCGGAACACGCGGATGATTTCTGGGATTACACTTCGCAACGCTGAGGCAGTAAAGCACAGTCGTAATTGGCCAACTTCTCCTCGCGCGACTCGTTTAGTTGTTTGGATTGCTTGCTCCGTATGGCGCAGAATTTGCCGCGCCTCTTCGAAAAAAGTTTTTCCGGCAATCGTCAACTGCACATTACGCTTGGTGCGCTGGAAGAGCTGTACGCCTAGCTCAGTTTCTAATGCCTGAATTTGCCGACTGAGTGCAGGCTGCGTCATATGCAATCGCTCGGCGGCGCGACCAAAATGTAATTCTTCTGCCACCGCAGAAAAGTATCGTAAATCCCGAAGTTCCATGGTGGATTAATACCTCCAGGGCATTAATAGCTGATCAACAAAGCATTGGACAGCATTAATTGTTCGCTTTTATGTTAATGGGCGTGGACAGTTTTAAGTTCTGGATTGTCAATGGACGCACCAGTCCTTTCTGTCTCGGTCATTAGAAGGTATGGATATGGTTCACAATCGCCTTAAACGCCGCAATCTTTTATTGGGGGCTGCCGCTTCTACGACAGTGGCGATCGCAATTGGCCATCAGAGCAATCGAACGGCCAAAGCGCAGTCAGTCGAATATCGTTGGCGCATGGTGTCTCGCTGGGATGAAACGTTTCCGGATCAACTAGCGGCTGGACAGCGACTCGCGGACCGAATCGCAGCGATGAGTCAGGGACGATTAGTTATTGAAGTACTACCGCCAGATGTCGCTGTTCCCTTTCCTGAGACATTACAGGCAGTAAACGACGGCACTGTCGAAATGAGTCGCAGTCTGGCATACGACTGGCGATCGCAGTTTCCCGTTCTGGAATTTTTCTTTGTTGTACCCTACGGGATGACGCAAACTGAGATGAGTGCTTGGCTTTACTACTTTGGTGGACAAGAGCTGTGGGACGAGGCGTACGCAAACTTTGGAGTAAAAGCCTTTCCCGCAGGCTCACTAGGCGCCCAGTCCTTTGGCTGGTTTCGCAACGAAATCAATAGCTTGAGCGATATGCAAGGATTACGGTTTCGCACAACTGGGGTGGCTGCTGATGTGTTGGCGAAGCTAGGCGCTAGCCCCGTATCGATGGGCCTTGACGAGATTCGTCAAGGGATGCAAGCTGAAACGCTCGATGGATTTGAGCTAGTTGGCCCCTTAGTTGACCTGCACTATGGTTTGCAAACGCTTGCACCACACTACTATTTTCCATCCTATAATCAACCCTCTGGTCTGGTTGAGCTGCTAGTGAATCGAGCACAGTACGAAGCCTTACCCGCTGATCTTCAGCAAATTATCGCGATCGCGGCGCAAGCAGAGTACGAGCAGGGTTTTGCGGAAGCCAATGCTGGCAATGCCAGGGCACTTCAGACATTGATCAATGAACATAATGTGCAGGTGCGGCAGCTACCGCCGGACGTGCTAAAAGGGCTAGGAAGTGCATCTGGTGAAGTTGTTGCTGAAATGCGATCCAGCGGTGATGAATTAATGCAGCGAACTATCGATTCATTCCTATCAGCTCGTCAAGTTCTGATGCGGTGGAACCAAGTGACTGAACAAAGCTTTTTGAGCGCCCGGGCACTGCCGTTCACTTACGGTTGACGGCAGATGGTGTCGCAGGAATTTCTCAGAAATAGACACATATTGATGTTTACATACCGCACCAGAAAGCCTGCCGAATGTTTTCAAACTCACTGAAAATCGTCGAGGACGAGTGCAATAATCCTGCGGAATTAGCTAACGACTCAAATCAGCGGCGATAATTAGCCTTGAACTCATTATCAGGATCTCTCTATCGTCCGTTGCATTGCAATTGTTAGACGGCTGATCGCTAGTTATGCCCATGCTTCACAACATCAACAATAGCTTGATAGATATTAGGGGGATATTCAGCGAGCCGATTGCACAGATATAGATGCCATTCTTGCCCATAAGGGAGATAAACGCGGGTGCGATATCCATAATCACTCATTGCTTTCAATCGTTCCGGAGTAACTCCTTGTAACATTTCAAATTCAACTTTGTCAGATACAGGACTTTGATCTTGCATAAATTTGTGTGCATAACTCAGCAAGGACTGGTCATGGGTTGCGATTGAACAGGAATGACCGCTCCTCAAAAGAGTTTCCATTAGCTGATGATAAACGGCATCAAGTTCATCACCTCTTGAGCGTGCAAGATTCGGTGGTGCTTCATATGCTCCTTTGACAAGTCGGATTTTGCCTGAACGCTGCAAAGCGGCAGTCAGATCGTCAGAGGTTCGATATAAGTAAGCCTGTAACGTAATACCAACACCTTTAAATCGCTCACATAAACGCTGATGGATTCCTAAAATCAGATCGGTTCGATCCGTTCCTTCCATGCTGATCATCATTTCTAGACCAGCTTGCTCGGCAGCTTCGGCTAAGACGCAAGCGTTTTCATAACCTAGTTCTGCATCGACTACCATTCCAATGTGAGACAAATCCAAAGATACAGAAGCATCAAGATTATGATCTGCGATCGCCCGAACTACATTGAGGAACTCCTGGGTGGCTTGTTCAGCCAAAGAAGCATCACGAGTGCTTTCACCCATGAAATCAATGGTGGCAGCATAGCCCTGTTTATTTAGAGACTTTGTAATTTCGACACATTGCCCTAACGTCTCACCACCAATAAACCGCATTGCTGCGTGGAGCAAGGCTTGATAAATAGGTGGATGTTCAAGAATATATGACTTAACTGTTTCATCAAGGGCAATGTGTCGTAATGCCTCAGCTGCTTCAAATTCACTACTCATGCTGCTCTCCAACTCCACACCGCAATTTTAGATGAAAGAGCGAAACCTCGATGTCGAACTGATGATTTGAGACACACTAACATTGGAATCCCTACAGGCAATCTTGAAGAACCTCCTCACCAATAACTGAAGCCGCCTAACTATCTATTCAGCGTCAGATCTGGTAAATAAGATCTACGTTTCCGGATCTTATCCGTCATTTTTGGGCGATAACACCCTCACCCATAGAACTTATCTACAATTTTTGACGTG
>JBCDHF010000121.1:0-11854 GCA_038750375.1 Cyanobacteria bacterium P01_H01_bin.15 | reverse complement strand
GTGGCGTAGATCAGCTCGAATTCACCCGCGGCGAGCTGTGCGTAGCGTTTCTCGCGCTCAGATTTGCTGAGGGTGCTGTTGACGTACGAGGCGCGGACGCCCTTCTTTCGGAGGGCCGAGACCTGATCCTCCATGAGCGCGATGAGCGGACTGAAAACGAGACCGACGCCCGGCGGCTGATTTTGTTGTGCCCGTCTTGCTGCGATGGCGAGCGATGGGAGCTGGTAGCAGAGGCTCTTGCCGGAGCCGGTTGGCAGGACGACGAGCGCATCAATTCCTGCCATGACGCGATCGATGATTCGGTCCTGAACTGGGCCGGATGAAGACATTCCGTTTTAAGTCATTCGATGAGCAACGATGCGTCTGGAACAGTTCAAAATGCACACAATGCAAAAGAGGAGACCATCGGCCTCCTCTGAAAACGTCACTATTCCCCCTAGTTACTGGATCAAGTCAACCTGGTTAACCTTCTTGTTCAACGACACCGCTATGCGGATCTCCGCTGTAGGGCTGAACTCCCGTGGCCGGAAAATCATCTTGATTCGGTCCAAAAATCCGAGAAATTGCCTCGGACAAGAAAGTCATTACCTGTTCAAATGCGTGTCCCATATAGCACCTCTTTCATTGCTAGTGTCTATCGCTTTTGCCAACCCGCTTAGAACATCTCTAGTTTTGAGTTGTTTGATTCAAAAGCGTTCTGGCATGCAATCGCCCTTTTATGAAAGTACCGATTGCTATGCTCATTAGCCCCAGGGAAATGACTTTTTGAATGACTCGTTTTAAATTGCCGAGAGTCTTATCGCTACCAGAGCTATATCTCTATTAAAAATCGCAAAAAGTTTTCTGGGAAAGACTTCTGAGAAAATGAGAATAAAGTTTGCACTCTGAAAAACAGCTTCACGAAAATTGAAACTCTACTGCCATTGACAGTTAATATTTTGCAAGACAAGCGCCCCTTCTAATTCATGAAATTGAGGTCTCACCAAAATTTAAAGTGCTCAGTCTGAAAATATTGGTTTTTGCCATCGCAATTCCCCCGATGAACTGCCCGAAAAAAAACGAAGGCGATGAAACCCTACATAACCCAAGCGGGGAAAGCAATTTTGGGTAAAATTTCAACCAGCTTGCGCAAACATAAGCTACAGTAAGTGATTGTGAGTTTTTTGCGAGACCAATGAACGCCGAGGCAATCATTCGCTCAGTTGAAGCGAAACATTTAAAGAAGAAGCTGCCAACGATCAATGTTGGTGACACAGTCAAAGTTGGAGTCCGGATTCAGGAAGGAGGCAAAGAGCGCGTCCAGCCTTATGAAGGCACCGTCATTGCGATGAAGAATGGTGGCATTAATGAAACCATTACCGTCCGTAAAATTTTTCAGGGAGTAGGCGTAGAGCGGGTATTTCTGCTTCACTCTCCCCGTATTTCCAGTATTAAGGTGCTGCGTCGCGGTAAAGTCCGCCGAGCGAAGCTCTACTATCTACGAGATCGTGTCGGTAAGGGTACCCGGATTCGCCAACGCTTTGACCGCGCACTGGACTAAGTGTTTGACGTTCTTGGAGCATCAGACAGACAGACGTCAGCTCCTCCTCCTTGGGATTGCCACTCACCCAATTTTGAGGACAAAGTGCGCTAAGCTAAACAACGCGAGCGCTCTTAGTTCAGTTGGTAGAACGCAGGTCTCCAAAACCTGATGTCGGGGGTTCGAGTCCTCCAGGGCGCGTTGAAGAAGCGATTTTTATATTGACGTCTGTATTTTGCTAGGGCCAACAGGCGCCAGCTAAAACTCCGTTAGACTAGCAAAACGGTCAGAGCTAGGCGCAAGACTTGGGTCAGACGGTCCCGAATTGCCAATACAAATTCAGTTGCGAGGAAATAGCAGTGGCGAAAAAAGAAAGCGTTGCTGAAAAAGCCAAAGACAAAAAGGAAAACCCAAAGCAGGCTGACGACTCCGGCAAGCTATCTCCCGTGGATTTTGTCAAAGAGACTCAAGGGGAGTTGGGCAAAGTTGTTTGGCCCTCCCGTCAACAACTGATTAGTGAGTCAGCCGCTGTCATTTTGATGGTTGTGTTGGTCGCGACGATTGTTTATTTGGTTGACAATCTCTTTGTTTGGATTTCAGGAAAGGTATTCTAATGAGTGCTGCGGCGCAATCTCCCGATGATGCATTTGACTCCACAGTGGACGATGTGCAAGAAGAAGTCGAAGATAAGGTCTATTTGCCTGAAGACGGTCGTTGGTATGCAATTCAGGTTGCATCTGGCTGTGAAAAAAGAGTGAAAGTTAATTTAGAGCAGCGTGCCCAGACTCTTCAGGTGGCTGACCGAATTTTTCAGATTCAGATTCCACAGACGCCGACCGTCAAGGTGCGTAAAGATGGTTCACGGCTACATGGGCAGGAAAAAGTTTTCCCCGGTTATGTGCTGATCCGCATGGTCATGGATGACGATGCCTGGCAGGTCATCAAAAGCACTCCCCATGTGATTAATTTCGTTGGGGCCGAGCAGAGACGGGCTTACGGTCGCGGTCGTGGTCACGTTAAACCGATGCCGCTCAGTGCGTCGGAGGTTGAGCGGATCTTTAGACAGTCAACCGAGCAAGAACCTACGATCAAAATCGATATGAATGTGGGGGATCAAATTACGGTACTGTCAGGTCCCTTTAAAGACTTCTCGGGTGAAGTCATTGAGGTGAGTCCTGAGCGTAGCAAGCTCAAGGCTTTGCTCTCGATCTTTGGTCGAGACACGCCCGTGGAATTAGAGTTCAATCAAGTTGAAAAGAGAAACTAGTAATGGCAAAAAAAGTAGTTGCGCTCATCAAGTTAGCGCTACCTGCCGGTAAGGCAAACCCGGCACCTCCGGTTGGTCCCGCCCTGGGTCAGCATGGGGTCAATATTATGGCTTTCTGCAAGGAATACAACGCCAAAACCGGTGACAAAGCTGGCATGGTCATTCCGGTCGAAATTTCTGTGTTTGAGGATCGGAGCTTCACTTTTATCCTCAAAACTCCGCCTGCATCTGTCTTGATTACTAAGGCGGCGGGCATTGCGAAAGGTTCTGCCCAGCCCAATCAAGACAAGGTGGGTTCAATTACCAAGGCGCAGCTCCAAGAGATTGCCACCACAAAAATGCCTGATCTAAATGCCAATGACATAGAAGCTGCGATGAAAATTGTGGCGGGTACGGCCAGAAATATGGGTGTCACGGTCACCGATTAACTCGTTCGGTGAAGAAGGAGTATTCGGTCTGACGGAACTCAAAAATGTATTAACTCTAGATTTTGTTCTTTTCGCGGGGGAGAGGCGTTGACGCTTCGTTAATGACCCCATCACAAGTCATGCCTAAAAAAGTATCTCGCCGGATGGCGGATCTATTGAGCAAAGTAGAAGAGCGACCCTATGAGCCCTTAGAAGCGCTCAAGTTGCTAAAGGAGACCGCTACTGCCAAATTTGATGAAGCGGCTGAAGCCCATATCCGTTTAGGGATTGATCCGAAATATACCGACCAGCAAATTCGGACGACCGTCGCTCTGCCCAATGGAACGGGACAAACTATTCGTATTGCAGTCGTGGCCACTGGTGAAAATGTGAGTCTAGCTACGGAATCGGGGGCGGACATTGCTGGCGGCGAAGAACTCATCGCAGAAATCCAAGGCGGTCGGATGGACTTTGATTTGTTGATTGCGACTCCTGACATGATGCCCAAGGTTGCCCGTTTGGGACGGGTTCTGGGTCCTCGGGGTTTGATGCCTTCACCGAAAGGTGGAACCGTTACCACCGATATTCCAGGGGCCATCAAAGAATTTCAAGCCGGTAAACAAGAGTTTCGTGCCGACCGAACCGGCATTGTCCACGTGCTCTTTGGTAAGGCGTCGTTTAGCGCAGAAGATCTGTTAGTCAATCTCAAGGCACTGCAGGATACGATTGAGCGCAACCGTCCCTCTGGAGCGAAAGGCCGCTTCTGGCGATCTATCTTTGTTTCTGCGTCCATGGGACCGGGTATTGAGGTGGATGTTAGTAGTTTGCGTGACCTCAAACTGGAAGACTAATTTTGGTCGTCCGGTTGTGGGCTAAACCGCTCAACTTTTAGAGGTTTCTAACTTGTGATCGCAAAATTCATTGCAAGTTACCGAAAATACCGCTATTATTGAGAAGTTTTGCGGAATCAATCAAACACCTATACATCTAGGGAAAAGCATAACGACTCGAGAGTATTTTCAACTGAATACTTTGGTGTATACCGAAGACCGCAGGAGCAAGATGCTTAAATCGCCTGCCGAGGAAGTTAGCCAAAGAAATCTCACGCTTCACGTCCACTGAGAATGTCAGTAACGAGTTGAGAGTTTTTCTTCTGCAATAACCCCGGCCTTGATTGTCGGGGTTTGCTTTTTGGATTGATTAAGCCCTCGATCACCCATAAATAACGAGGAGGTGAAGGATGGGAAGAACTTACGCGGAAAAGGAAGCCGTTGTTGCCGATCTCAAGGGCATGTTAGAAGACGCACAGTTGGTGATGGTCATCGACTATAGCGGCCTATCTGTTTCTGAGATTACGGAGCTGCGGGGTCGTTTACGCGAGAAAGAGGCCTTTTGTAAGGTCACCAAAAATACGTTGATGCGCAAGGCGATTGGCGATGACGAAAATTGGCTGCCCATGGGTCAGTTTTTGTCCGGCTCTTCAGCCTTCATTGTGGTCAAAGATGACATTGGGGGCGCAGTTCGCGCTTATCAAGGTTTTCGCAAAGATCTGAAAAAGACTGAGTTCCGGGGCGGGGTCATGCAAGGCCAAGCTCTGAACGAGGATCAGGTTAAAGCGATCGCAGATTTGCCCTCGAAGGAAGAATTGATTGCGCAAGCTGCCGGTGCAATCAAGGCAGTCGCAACCAAGTTGGCGGTTGGCATCAACCAAGTGCCCACCTCTGTGGCACGCGGTATCGGCGAAGTTCCGGGTTCTTTGGGACGAGTCATTGGTGCGGTTGCTGCCCAGAAGGGCGAAGGCGAAGACAGTTAGTTCGTACCTGTTTGATCGAACTGCTGATTGGTTTTTGTGATCACGATGTTATTTATTTTGTTCATTCATTAAGGAGAGTAAGCAATGTCTGCTGCAACTGATGAAATTCTCGAAAAGCTGAAGTCTTTGACGTTGTTGGAAGCTTCTGAGCTGGTTACTCAGATTGAAGATGTCTTTGGCGTAAGTGCGGCTGCCCCAGCTGGTGGCGGCATGATGATGATGCCGGGCATGATGCCGGGTGCTGGTGGTGGCGAAGTGGCTGCTGCTGAAGAAGAGAAGACTGAATTTGATGTCGTTCTCGAAGATGTACCCAAGGATAAGAAGATTGCTATCCTCAAGGTCGTTCGCGGCATTACCGGTCTGGGTCTTAAGGAAGCAAAAGAGCTGGTTGAGTCCACTCCGAAGGCAATCAAGGAAGCAACTTCCAAGGAAGATGCGGAAGATATCAAGAAGAAGCTAGAAGAGGCGGGTGCAAAGGTAGCTGTCAAGTAAGCGGTTATCACCTCAATTCTGTTTCTAGAATTCAAGATCTTATACAGCGATGGCTTTCGAGTCTTCGCTGTTTTTTTGGCTTGTTTTTATAGCTTTCGCCAGATCGCTTAGGACACTTCTGATTTTGAGTTGCCTAATACTAGAGCGTTCTTGCAAGCAGCCGCCCCATTATTTATTGGCTTAAATAAGCACCCACTCGGAGCGCGTTGGCAATAATCGTTAGACAAGGGCTGCTCGCTGTATTTGACGGGAAAAAGCTGCTGTCTACTACATATAAATTCTTAATATCATGAGTGCGACAATGACGATCTAAAACGCTGGTTGTGGGATCTTCCCCAAAGCGGCAGCTTCCACATTGATTCGCCATCACTTGAATGGGCATTTCGCCTCGAGGATGATTGCGGCGCTGAAAATCTGGAGAGTCTTTTTCAATAGCTTTCAAAACTTCAAACCAGCGATATACCAACCGATCATGAGCTTCGAAGTTATTTCGCTGATACTTGACTGAAAGCTTATTGCCATTAACAACAACTCTATTCTCTGGATCGGGTAGGTCTTCAGTCTGAGCCCACCAGCCGATAGAATGGGTGGCGAGTCGTTTTAAGCCAGCACCGGGCATGAACTTTGCTAAGACCGACAGCATTGGCGGCGCTTCGGCAAAAATAATATCTGAGAGCAAGCCCCCAGAATTTTGGATCTGGCCCATCGGGTACGGGAACTCGGGTTCGCCCCAGTAATAGTCATTGATGCAAACAGTTTTAAGGAAGTCCCCGGAATTTTCCTTGTTTGTGAGCTGGACCACAGACGTTATCAAGCTCTTCATCAGATTTCGCCCGACCAGTCCTGAGCTGTTGGCTAGGCCTTGGGGATGTTTTTCATTTTGCGATCGTAGCAGCAACGCCGCTGAATTGACGGCACCACAGGCGAGGATGACAATATTGGCGGAAAAAAGGTAAGGCTTTTGATTGATTTGAACTTGGACGCCTTTAATCACCTGTCCAGAGGGGTTGGTATGTAGCGTAACGACCTGCGCACCAGTTTTTAGGGTGACGTTTTCATAATTCAAGGCGAGCTGAATGCCACTAACTTCCGAATCGTTGGTGGGATCATCGGTTTCTCGGGTCAGTCCTAAAGGCAGACGTGAAGGATGTAATTGTTGATTTGCGATCGCGTTGAATACAGCCTCAACTTGAGGATCTTGATCGATAGCTACATAGGGATAGTTTTGGCTATGGGCCGGCTCAGTCGGATCATTGTCGCTATCACCATGAACCTTATAGAGTTGCTCTGCTTCAGAATAAAACGGCTCAAATTCGTCGTATTTTACGCACCACTCCGGCGAAATTCCGTTTTGATGTTGAACTTCCTCAAAGTCTTTTTCTCGAAATCGTTGCAACACTGAGCCATAAATTTTAGTGTTGCCGCCTACGGCATAATTCATTTGAGGAGAGAAGGGTTCTCCGGCATCGTCATACCACTGTTCCCCAGCGCGGTAGCTGTCTCGTTTGAAAATATCGACATTACTGCGATTTTGTTCTTCGAGGGGCATAAATTCACCTCGTTCTAGAATCAGAATCTTTTTGCCGGTGGGTGCAAGTTTATAGGCTAAGGTCCCCCCCCCAGCACCGGTGCCGATAATGATGAAATCATAGGGCTGATCATCAATAATCATGATGCGACCTCACTGCCAGATATAGATCAAAATAAACAAGATAATCCAAATGACATCCACAAAATGCCAGAAAATTGAGGTTGCCGCGATGCCGAATTCGCCCGTGTCGTAGTTCCCTGGAATAAATGAGCGCCCCAGCATGATGGCTTGTAACAGAACGCCAGTCAGAACATGGAGCCCGTGAAAGCCGGTCAACAAATAAAACGAGCCGCCGAATACGCCATCCTTAAAGCCAAACGCCAGTCCCTGCCATTCGACGGCTTGACCATAGAGAAAATAGCTGCCCATCAGCATCGTCAACAACCAAAACAGTCGGAAGCCCCACAGATTCTTGTCATGGAGATACCGCTCTGCGATATAAATCACAAAACTACTCGAAACTAAGATCACCGTGTTAATCGCGGGCTCGCCGATTTCTAACCCTTCAACGCCCGCCGGAAGCCAATTCACGGATGTGGTTTTGTAAACGATATAACCCGCGAAGAAGCTCAGAAAGATAACGCTTTCCGAAAGCAAGAAAACGATAAACCCAAACATATTGTTGCCGGCTTGGTCATGCTCGTGAGCGGCAGCATGGACACTGGCATTTGCGATCGCGGATTCAGGACTAGCAGAACTCATACGGGAGCTTCCTCCAATTTGTCGGGATTGGATACTAATGGGTCTGTTTTACCGTAGCCATAAGGTTCAGCGATGACTTCGGGGAGTTCTTCGAAATTTTCAACGGTAGGCGGAGACGAGACCAGCCATTCCAAGCCAATGGCTCGCCAGGGATTGCTGGGGGCTTTTTCGCCTTGGCTCCAAGAGCCGACCATATTGACAATAAAGGGAAGAGTAGAGACTCCGAGCAGAAAAGCACCAATACTCGCGATGACGTTCCAAAAAGCAAATTCAGGATCGTAAGAGGCAACTCGCCGGGGCATGCCTTGCAATCCTAGGGGGTGCATCGGGAAAAAGTTGAGATGGACACCGATGAAAGTCAAGGCAAAATGTAGTTTGCCTAGACCCTCGTTGTACATGCGTCCTGTCATTTTAGGGAACCAATGATAAATGGCGGCATAAACCCCCATCACGGCTGCACCATAGATCACGTAATGAAAATGTCCCACCACAAAATAGGTATTGTTGACATGAATATCAATGGGGACTGATGCCAACATAATCCCGGTCACGCCCGCAAACACAAACATGACCAGTCCGCCAAGGGCAAATAACATCGCGCTGGTCAGGCGAATCTTGCCATCCCATATGGTGGCGACCCAGGCAAAGACTTTGACCCCAGTCGGGACGGAAATTAACATAGTAGAAAACATAAACAGCATACGCATCCAGCCCGGTGTACCGCTGGCAAACATATGGTGTACCCAGACCACTGCGCTGAGGGCAACGATCATCAGTGAAGAAGCTGCAACGAACTTATAGCCGAATAAGGGTTTACGCGCATATACGGGAAATAGTTCCGAAAAAATGCCAAAGACCGGCAGGATGATTACATAGACCGCCGGATGAGAATAGAACCAAAAGAAATGTTGATATAAGACTGGGTCGCCGCCTGTTGCCGGGTTAAAAAAGCTAGTCCCCACTGTTAAATCAAACAGCAACATGACGGCTCCAGCTGTCAAAGCGGGAAGTCCAAACAGTTGGATGATCTGGGCACTCATGACGGTCCACACAAAAATAGGCATGCGGAAAAACGTCATTCCGGGTGCGCGCATCCGAAAAATGGTGGTGACGATATTAATAGCACCCAAAATCGAGGAGATCCCAGACAGCGCCACCGCCAGCAACCACAAAAACTGACCGTTCACCAAATGGCCCAAGGGATTTTGGAGACTTACAGGCGGATAGGACCACCAGCCAGCCTGGGCCGGACCCCCTGGCGCTAAAAAGCTGCTCATCAAAATGACGCCAAAAATCGGTACCATCCAAAATGCGATCGCATTAATGCGGGGAAAGGCCATGTCTCTAGCACCAATCATGAGCGGCACCAAATAATTGGCCAAGCCCGCCAAGATGGGAAAGGTCCACATGAAGAGCATCACGGTGCCGTGCATGGTAAACATGGCGTTGTAGACTGTGCGATCTACCAGATCCGACGGCGGCGTAATCAATTCACCCCGAATCACCATCGCGAACAGACCGCCGATCAGGAAAAAGACAAAGGCTGTGACAATATATTGAATGCCGATCACTTTATGATCGGTGCTGAAACTGAAATAGCGTCGCCAGTTAGGACCGGCGGGTTTGCCAGAGTCGGTGGTAGGAAGAGAGAGGTTAGCCATTATGAATTTCTCAAAAATATTTAAGATGCGGGCGTTTTAGCGGGTGGCGGACTGGCAACGTTTACAACGGGGGGCTCCGCCGGTTTAAGCGTTGCCCAGCCGGTGCCCAACGGTTTTTCTGTGGCTTTTTGAAACTCAGAAAAGGCTTGGTTATAGGCGGGTTGGGGTGAAATTTGGGCTGCGTGATCCAGCCATTTTTGAAAAGCTTCTGGGGATTCCACCACCACATCGGTTTGCATAGCCGCAAAGTAGGTGCCGCTATATTCTGAGTCCCGCAGACGGAAGCGTCCTTCCTGGATGGGCGTTAATTCAATGGACATCTCACGGTTAGGGATGATGTCTTGTTTGAGTCGAAACGCCGGAATATACAAGCCGTGAATAACGTCTTCTGATTGGAGTGTTAACTCAATGCGTTGATTATTGGGGAGATGTAGCTCCGTACTGCTGACATTGGCTTCTGGATAGCGAAATTCCCAGGCCCATTGTCGAGATAGGACTTGAATTTGGGTTGGCGGAACCTCGTCAGAAGTTATTGCGGCAGCTTCAGCGGTCGCCATGCCTAGAGAATGGTTATGTCCAGGACCTTCGAGACCGATGTCTTGGTAAATTTGATAGCTGTAAAAGGCGATAAATAGCACCGTCAAAAACGGGATAGCAGTCCAAACAACTTCCAGGGTCACATTTCCTTCAATGTGTGGACCGTCGCTAAAATCGTACTTCCCCGCTCGCTTGAAGAGCACCGTATAGGTCATGGTGCCGACCACACCCACGACAACAAAGGTTGCGATCGCAGTTAATAAACTAAACAGTTGATCAACCAAAATTGCTGATTCAGCAGCTTGAGGCGGCAACCACCCGTATGCCTGCTGCCCCATCCACCAACTGAAGGCACCGAGCACCAAGGTGATTAGTACGAGATTAAGTAGGGTTCGAATCTTCATGGAACTGGAAATCCTAGTAGCCGGTTATTTGAGCAGGAGGTTGGGATCTTGACTGAGTCTCAGCAAGCGATCGGCTGAAATATGGACTCCAAACTCGGCGGCTAATTGGGCCCCCAAAGTCCCGTGGACAAACATCACGCCGAAAATTCCCAGTCCTGCCAAGAGATAAGTCCACTGCACTTGTCGAGCAGAATCCTTTCGCCAGCGAAACCGCTGAAATCCTCGCCAAATCGTCATGCCGACAATCAAGAGCAAGAGCAAAACACCGCCTACGCCATGCCAAAGCATAGTTTCCATCGCCTGCAAGCCCCAAACGCTCTTCACGTCGGCTCTAGGGGTGGCCAGCAGAATTTCGTAAAAGCCGGCAGCAACCGTGAAAAAAGTAATCACAGCGGCGGCAAGCATGTTGTACCAGCCCACATCGAAAAAATTAGACCGAGTGGCTGGAATGGCTAGCGTCCTGAGGACTGCACGCTCCAGCGGAAAAAATGCGCCCACAATATCAAACGCGATCGCGGCAATAAATAATCCCAAGGTCAAATGCACCAGGTTGGGATGGATGGGGACGGCATAGGGCAGACCATTGGCTCCGATTTGCGAGCCCAGTTGATTAAGCAGCTCTTCGTTCATAGCAACCCCTCTCTCGTGGCTTCGACGACCTCAACTGTGTGAAGTCCATAAACCCAAACCAACAAGTCGCCCAGATAAACCTGAACTAGGACAATTCCGAGTAGTAATCCCCCGGCGATCAAAAAAGATACTGGGAGCTTTTTGGGATCTTTGTTTCGCAGAATATAGCGCCAAGCGGTGATAGCGGCAATGACCCCTGAAAGGGACCAGCCGATGAGGGTATGTAAATTGAGCGTGCCAGCGGCAGCGGGATAGGGCTCAGCAAGCCCTGCCTCCACTTGGCCGAAAATAATGGCAATAAAAATAGAAATGGTGGCGAAAAACAGATTCCACCAGCTCACTTCGAAGAGGCGGGAATTACGGGAGAAATGGCCCACTAAATCGCAGAAAACCGCAAAGAGAACCATGGCAATGACAAAATGCACCACAATGGGATGAATCGTGTCGGGATACGGCAGATTATGCTCGTTTAAAGGCGGTAAGAAATTGGTCATTAAGCTGCCAATGTTACAAAGCGCTGTAAAAGTTGGTTTATTTTTATGTCAGTCGCAGACGCTCGGTTTGACTTGTGTTAAGTCCCAAGCGCTTGTTCATATTGGGTTACAGCCGCTAGTCTAGCGAAGCTTCCCCTTGTCCAGTGTTAAATGCCAACGAAAGAAATTATTAAAATTTTAGATTGCTCTAATCTATGATAAGGATTAATATTTTGTCTTTTTTCTATATTGCTTTTTTGTGAATCGAGAAGTCGTACTAGCAGAATATTGAATAGAAAGCTGTTAAATTTGATGGGTATTGGATATTCATTGAGGTTGTATAAACTATTTGAGTTTT
>JBCDHF010000120.1:0-11856 GCA_038750375.1 Cyanobacteria bacterium P01_H01_bin.15 | reverse complement strand
CGGACAAACTCACGCCCTAAATAAGCCGCATGATCAAGCTTTGTAACAGGGCAAATATCTGGCTCTTCAAAGATTTTGATGCACAGCTCTTTGGCTGTTCGTCCACGATAGATCACCTCTGAGGCCCGCACCCGCTGATTTTTGCCACAGAGAACCTCTCCTGTTTCGGGGTCCACAGCTAAGCCTTTGGCATTGATGACATTCGAAAAGTGCTTCGCGCAGATGAGCTGTTCGCTCTGCTCCACATAAATGATGAAATACCCAGCCGGATCCAACGCAATAAAACGATTGGAGTAGCGATCATCTAAAGCCTTAAGCGGCTCTAACAGTTGAGTCATTTATAAAGACAGCTCTAGCAGATTTGTAAGTGGACTTTAATTGTAGATTGTCCTCTAAATTAAAAGCTCGGCGAAGTTGCCAATTTTGAATGTGAAGTATTCCTTGCTGGACCGAGAAGTCTATTTCGACGCAAGCGAAGATCAAAGCTCCGGCAACGACTATACGTTTTGTCATCTTCGATGAACGCAGACGATCCCCATCAACGGAAATTAGGCGAAAATTCATCAGCCAAAATACAGACCCCTGGCTAAGATGAAAGCTCCTCGGTGTGTTTCTGGAGAATCAAGGCGACAAGATGATAAAAATGGGGACACATTGGCTAATTGATGCCTGGGGCTCATCAGCGCAACGCCTCAATGATGTAGACGCAGTCCGCCAGGCTCTTCTCAGCGCTATTGCGGCCGGAAACGCCACGTTAGTTGAGCTTTGTGTTCATCAATTTAGTCCGCAAGGGGTGACCGCAACTGCGACCCTAGCCGAATCCCATATCGCCATCCATACTTGGCCCGAACATGGATATTTTGCGGCCGATTTATTCTTTTGCGCCAGTGGTCATCCTCAACAAGCCCTAGCTGCCCTTTGCGAGCATTTAGCAGTTACTACCTACAAAACGACAAAAGTGAGGCGCGGTTATCCAGAGCGATCCGCACACAATAAGACAACAACGTCTTCAAGCCTTAATAATTGCTCGTTTATGAGGTCACTGTGATGTTTATGCACCTCTGCTTCATTCTATTAATTGCTGCATTGCCCCCAGTCTTTTCACTTCGCCTCATACCCCAAGTTCGTCGGCGTTGGCAAGAGCGTCTGGCCCAGATTCGCGCCAAGCACTTTGATCCGCCAGCCTCGTCTTTTGCTATCACAACTGTAACCGTAGCGAGTGAACAGTCTGCTCTACTGGGAGATCTCAGCTGCCAATTTAACGCCCGCTCCCCCTGGCTACGCTGTGCCGTCAATCCTAGCGGTCCCTGTGAAAATTGCCGACATTATCAAGCTCGGGGGTCACAATTAGCTCGATTTTAAACGTTCTCCCAACCCGACATAGAGCGCGGCTAAGGTTCCGGCGACAGCAATTTCGCCGGCCGCAATTTTGGCAGGAATCTCAGCCAAGGACACAGGCACCACATCAATGTCTTCAGTGGGATCAAGTTGTTGGTTGCCATTCAAAGAGACAGGTTCTGCCCGAAACAAATGAATCCGGTTGGTATTTTTCACCGGATTGTCAAACAGTTCAGCAATTTTGAAAAAGCGATTCCCTTGATATCCGGTTTCCTCCGCCAGCTCTCGCCGGGCCGCCGCCTCGCTATTTTCTTGGCCAGCGTCAAAGGTCCCAGCTGGGAGTTCCAGCAAAATTTCAGCAATGCCATGACGATACTGCCGCACAAAAATCACCCTTTCATCTGCAGTGATGGGCAATACCAAAGCAATATCTGGGCGCACATGGACAAAATAATCGTCGACGACTCGCCCATTCGGTAACTGCACCGTATCCTGCCGAACGCGGCACCAAGGATTATCCAATGCCCAGCAGGAATCTAAGCGGATCCATTTTTGTAGTGAACTCATCGGTTAGCCCCAGCTGATTTCTTCAATTTCAGCGAAATTCAACAAACCGGTATTGGGCGACTTCTCGGGAACTGTTCCTCTCTGACTGATGTCACAGTCCATCACACAATGGGGGCGATGGGGAAATGGGGTTTGCTGTTTCAAATAGGCATCTCGATAAATACTCAATTCTTGAATCAATTTTTTTAGATCTTGCTCATTTTGCCGGTGCAACGCGTCACTATAGTTAAAATGAAGCTGAGTTGGTTTGCTTCCGCGCTTTACGAAACAATACACCATGACAATTTGAGCGGGCACATACGCTGAGGTTTCTGCTAAAACGTACTGATATAGACGTGTTTGCCAATTTTGGGCAAGTTTACGGCGGTTTTGCGGTTCTCGATACGTTTTCCAATCCACAATCCAAGCGCGCCCAGCTCCAAACAGCAATAAATCGTAAATAACCGTCAAAAGCCCTTGATCGAGCGGACAAGCTCGACTGTGTTCGGCTAAACGGGTCGTCTGTTCCCCTGAGCAAAATAATTCAGGCGCTAATGCCATCAATTTCTTGACGGTTTGAGCCAGGACTTCGTCAGCAGAGAGAAGCTCAGAAAGCGGTAAATCCAATGCTTGCTGCTGCAAGATCTGATGGAACTGCTCGCCCCAGCGTAATCCTTCCTGTTGATTTGGAGTGGGTGGAACCCGACGCTGCTCCAAATAAGTGCGTTGAAATTGTCGAGGACAAGTTTCCAGCAAGTTTAACTGTCCCTGGGACAATCGAAACATCGGCATCATGGCGTTTTCTGCGCCACCACATGAAAAATGTGCCAATGCTTATCCTGACCTAGAGCCGTTTCGCCCGGCTGATTTTCCTCTTCCCAAGACTCAATCTTCAAAGGGGACAACAACCGCTCAATTTGTTGGCGAGGATGGGCTGAAATTCCGGCATTATAAGCCCAACTATCCTGTTCGCCCAAAAATTGACCGCTGAAATACCCACCAGGTCGAAGTGAATTAATGATTTCTGTCCAGACGAGAGGAAATGCCGTTGGTTGACAAAAGAACAGACTAAAACTTGCGTTGACTAAATCAAGCCCCTCAGGGGGCAAAATTAAACTCTCAAACTTTCCTACTTGGGTCGATAAGCGACCGCTGGGGGCAATGGGAGTTAGTCGCTCTTGCACCCGCTCAATTGCTTCGGATTGTGCGTCCATAGCTTGTACGCACCAGCCTCGCCGCAACATTTCAACCGTATCGCGCCCTCCACCACAGCCCAAATCGACTGCATACTTGTAGTTTTCCGACGCAATTGCGCCGTGAGCATCGAGGGCTCGGAGCAAGGTCTTACGAGGGGGGCTGTTTTCAGTTGCCGCATAATAGCTGGACCAATCAAGTTCCAATTGCTCAGATTGATTGCAGTTAGTCACAGGTAGAGGGGAGTTCATAAACACGGCTCTTAAGGCATCGTTAAATAGACATCCCTATGGCTTCAAACTGCCAATAAGGATTCCGCTTGTCTACATAGTTTTTCGCTTAATTCGTTTTCTTGTCGGGCCAATTGAGTGATGGCGGTCGTTAAAATTTGCGAGGGAGTCAGCCCTAACCGATTCTGTCTGAGCCATTGTTGAGCCACATTGCCTGTTTGTAAAACTTTCAGCAAGGGGGCCAAGGCGGATGCAAATCCTCGAGCATTGGCAAACGGAAAAACCGTCTCGTAAAGATTTTCTAACCATTTACGAGCAGTTAAAGGTCGCCCATCTTGCCAGTGATATAGAGTCGCATCTAGGCTCTTATGGGCAGCCGCCGATTCATTCTTTGCGATCAGGTCTAGCAGTTCCTCGGGCGTTAAACTGCTTTGACTTAGAGGATCCAACGCATCTGGATGAGCAAATAATTGCCATAGGCGCGCCTCTAGAAGCGCAGTAACGGCGAGAAGCACGAGAGGATCCGCAATCAAGTCGCAAATGCGCAGTTCAAGACGATTCAAACAATACGGACGGCGATCGCCATTCGGGCGAACCGCAATCCACAGATGGCGAACATTTTGCATGGTCCCCGCGCTTAATTGCTCGTGCGTCCAATCAATGTAGTGTTGATGGCTGTGAAAAAGAGGTACTCGTGAGGGCGTTTCAGGAAATAAGTGCCAGCGAGTGGAATGATACCCCGTTGCTTTACCGTCGAGAAAGGGAGAAGCGGCACTGAGGGCTAAGTACAGACAAGCTTCCGCTCGGACTAGACGACAAGCCCGCATGAGCATCTCGGAATCTTGGATACCCAAATTAATGTGAACGCTTGCTGTAACCACCGTGGTCCCGTAGCTCTTTTCAATGAAGTTGTGATAGGGATTGTTCGGATCTGAACGGCAAAAGCGATCACTGCCGCCCAAACTTAATGTACTGCCGGGAATGAGCGTGTACTCTCCCAGTTGATGAAGATAGTTGCGCAACAGCCGGCGTGGGGCCAGCAATGCACAAAGCAACCGTTCGTAGCGACAGAAGGGTGCGGTTGTGTATTCAACGTTACGGCTATCGGGTTCTCTGACAAATCCATCTAAATCGCGAATAATGCGATCCGAGAGCCCTACAATTTCGCCGGTGAGCTTACCGGTATATATTTCAACCTCAAAACCTTTTGATAGCAGCACCCCAATTCCTCAGCTGACAAGCAGGTAGGGCATAGACCGACAAACAGCCATTACACCCGAACCTGCCGTTATTTTACCGGACCCGATTCCTTAAAATGACGCCAAATACACCCAAGATGCGCCCCGATGTAAGATTCTCATGGGAAAAATAAGCCTATCTTGCAATCGAAAAAGATTAATCGCCACCTTATTCAAGGGGTTTATATTTTGCCAACTGTCAGTTCCCCATACGGTTAGTTTGATTGAATCATGCCTCGATGTGGCGTCAAAAAAACTTAGAATAATGTGCCGTTAGAAAATTTTCAAGTTAACTAAATCAACACAGCGGCCAATTCTCCGCAGTCAAAGTCTATGATTGTCCGTGATGTTAGGAAAATCATGGTTGAAATAGCATGAATTCTCGATTGCAACAGGCTTTTGCTCAAAGCTCAGCTGTAAAAATCATAAGTGGGCTCAATAATTTTGACGTCACTTCAGTGCTGAAAGTGGTCCGCGCTGCAGAAGCTGGCGGTGCAACCTATGTTGATATTGCCGCAACCCCGACATTAGTTCGCGCTGTTCGTCAAGCCATTGACCTTCCGATCTGTGTCTCTGGAGTTGACCCGCAGCCTTTGGTTGACGCCGTGAATGCTGGTGCGGATCTTGTGGAAATAGGTAATTTTGATACTTTTTATGCTCACGGTCGCCGCTTTGAGGCGCCGGAAGTTTTGGCATTAACCATCGCTACTCGCAAAGCCCTCCCCTCGACTACTCTCTCCGTCACGGTTCCTCATATTTTGCCCTTGGACGAACAGGTGGAACTCGCTCAAGCTTTAGTGGTAGCTGGTGCAAATCTAATCCAAACGGAGGGGGGGACGAGTACTCAACCCACGCAGCCAGGGATCTTAGGTCTGATGACAAAAGCGGTTCCAACTTTAGCGGCTGCTCACGCTATTAGCCGAGCCATTGACGTCCCTGTTTTATGTGCGTCAGGGCTTTCCAGCGCAACAATTCCTCTAGCTATCGCGACTGGAGCGTCTGGCGTTGGTGTGGGCTCAGCCGTTAATCGATTGGACAATGAACTGGCTATGGTTGCAGCAGTTCGCGCTTTAGTTGAAGCGTTGCCCTCAGGGATGACAGTTCGTACTTAATTGCCCAATGTAGTTAAACCTGCGTAAAGTGCTTTCGCCACTTGAACTTGTTCCGCTTCAGTTAAGCCCGGGAACATTGGCAGAGAGAGAACTTCTTGGGCTGCTAATTCTGATTGCGGGAGCGAGGGCGGAATATAGCCATCTTGGAGATAAGTCGGTTGAAGATGTAGCGGAATAGGGTAGTAAACCATACTGCCTACGCCCTGTTCGGCTAGCTTCTCTCGCAGCTTTGCACGAGATTCGGAGCCTTGTTTCACACGAATTGTATATTGGTTCCATACAGGTTCTGGTTTAGAAGCCGGTAGCTCAATTCCGGGATAGTTCACCAGGAGATTTCGGTAATGGGCCGCGACGTCTTGTCGCTGGCAATTCCAGCGGTCTAGAAAGCGCAACTTAATTTGCAAAATCGCAGCCTGCAAAGCGTCAAGGCGACTATTGATGCCGGTTGATTCATGGCGATAGCGTTCATAACTACCGTGAGCTTTCAAGGCGCGAGCTTTAGCCGCTAATTGAGCATTATTGGTCGTAATTGCGCCCCCATCACCACACGCGCCCAAGTTCTTAGTCGGAAAGAAACTAAAACAGCCCGCCGTCCCCATACTACCTAGTTTTTTCCCCCGCCATTGCCCGCCTGTGCTTTGGGCGCAATCTTCAATTACATACAAATTGTAATCTTCTGCGATCGCCATGATTTGTGTCATGGCCGCCGGGCTCCCAAATAAATGTACCGGCAAGATGGCACGTGTCTTAGAGGTTATTGCGGCGACCAATTGCTCGGGATCTAAACTAAAGCTCTGAGCCGCAATATCTACAAAAACGGGTTTTGCCCCGGACAACACAATAGCTTCGGAAGTGGCGATAAAGGAAAAACTAGTCACAATAACTTCGTCTCCTACTCCAATCCCTAACGCCCTTAAACTCAGAACGAGTGCGTCCGTCCCTGAATTGCAGCTAACACAGTGCTCCGTGCCAATATAGCGAGCAAAATCTTCTTCAAAGGCATTTACCTGCGCTCCGCCGATATATGCGCCTGAAGCAAAAACTCGTCGCATGGCTTCTTCAATTTCAGCGCGAATCGGTTCTTGGTGGCGAGTCAAGTCAATGGGCGGAATAGTATTCACAGGCTGTTGGCAGGGGTTGATGAGTTGAAAGTTATATCCTTAAATTCCAGGCGGCTTATCTACAAACCTTAAACAAAAGCCAAAAATAATTCTAGGACTGGATCACACTTACGAAATTAATCAGTTGAATGCATCATTATTCAGACATCAGGTTTGAAGCCTAACTGAATCTGAAGCAGAGACAGGAAGCTATAGCAGCTGACACCTTTGTAAGGGGGGTAGCCTTCGCCAGAACGCTTTAGAATTAGATAACTCAAAATCAGGAGCGTCCTAAGCGCTCTGGCAAAGGCTTCAGCATAGTCTTGTCTTAAGAGTTTTTCAGTCCGACTCTGAGCCCGTCTCAAAAAAGACTAAGAGAACAAAGCAGGGCGAATCATTGACGTTCCTGAAATCTAATCTCCAGTCACGCTGAGCGCAAGTTAAAAGTCAATAGCGGGCATGGTTACCACCCGATTACCCCCACTCTTTTGAGCGGTTCGGAGTGCATCATCCACCGCCCGAAGCAGCAGAGAAGGCGATTGTTGACCTTTCGGCCGGATACCGACGACCCCAAGACTGGCGGTGAGATAGGGTGCATCACTACCTGGACGATGAACAATTGCGAGGGAACAAACCGAGCGTCGCATTTTTTCCGCTAGCGACTGTGCACCCAACGGATCAGTGTCCGGCAAAATAACAGAGAATTTTTCTTCCCCCGACCGGGCGACCAAGTCACCCGGTCTTTGGGCTAATGGACGTAAGGCCAAAGCAACTCGCTGAAGGACGTGTTTTTTACTTAGTGCACTGGTCTCAGACGAATAATGTAGAAAGCCGTCGAGGCACATGCTGACTACTGCCAGCCAATAGCCTCCTCGAACAGATCTTCGCCACTCCAGCAGCAAATTCTCATCGAATTGGCGTCGATTTGGAATCTTCGTAACGGGGTCTACTGGTGCGAGCTGTTGCCACTGCTGATTAAGTCGGGAGAGCTGACGGCAGTGATTCGCCAAAGCCGTAATCGTTTTTTCATGAAGCTGTGCTTGTCCCTGAAGCAAGACCCCCGCATCTAGCAAGCGATAGCCATCTTCTGCTATTACAACTACCGGTTCTCCCAAATAGGCGCTAGGTCTACGTAAAACCTGTTGAGCGGCTTGAAAAATACTAGTGCTGGCAGGCAAAACAAGTGGCGCCGGGAGCTTAAGCGCTAACGCCCTCAAATCACTCGTCTGAAGTAGTGAAGGCTTATTATCGAAATAAGCTTGGAAATTGGGTCGAGAGAGCACCGCTAACAATTGTTTTCGCTCAAGAAGTAACAGCCCTGGTAAAAGCGGATCATCCACAAAAAGTCCGGACAAGCTAGAGTTGGCATTCTGAAGATCTATTGAATCGGGCCAAAGTAGAAGACTCTCTAAAGTCAGTTCTTCAGGGTTAAGACCTGCAGAGGATTGGGAAACGGTCACGGCAAACAGCAGATTTAATGGTTAAAACCGCTAAGCAGCACAGCACTGGGGACAAACAGAGGACAGTTTCTTTATGATGACAAAAATATCGATCGACCATTTATTAGTGACCAAATTATTCGTTTTGATTGATGTCTCAATCGGCTGCGACACAAGGCCCTCTAATTAATCGCTTAAGCGTAGAGATTGTCAGAAGTCAACCTTAGTAGCTTACAATCTCGTCTGGAGGCTCAATCATTTTTTAAACCTGACATTTCCCATGTTCAATATTCGATTTCTTGCCTTGACTAGTCTGGGTTTCTTAACACTGCTTATGGGGCGGTCTGCTGTCCTCGCTCAAACGCCCAGAGCGGAACCTTCGAAACCCAAAGAAACAGCGCCTCCCCTTATGAGTCAACGCTCGATCCCCAGAACCCAGCAAAACTCCATTGAGCCTGAAATCGAACCATTGACGTTACCGCCATCGTCTGTTGAGCCGATTCCACCCAGTCGCCCAGTGCAGCCCAGTGCGCCGCCAGAACTCCGTCCCGGCTCCAACCCTTTACTTTTCCCCACAAGCCCAGCAGAAGTTTCGCCTGAACTTGTGCAACCAATCACGCTGCAACAGGCGGTAGATTTAGCTCTAGAAAGTTCCCAGGAACTTGAAATTGCTCGCTTAAGCTTGCAGCGTTCACAACAGGCTCTTCAGGAAGCTTTAGCGGGACAATTTCCTACCATTGATCTTTCTGCTGATATTTCGCGACTTGACAGCGCGGGCACCGAATTGCAGCTAGAAAGAGCTAATGCGGCAGCCTTACAAACCTTTGGCTCAACTGGCTCTTCAATTTCTGACACGTTGACGGGCCAAATTGAACTGAATTACAACGTCTACAGTGGCGGACGCATTGCATCGCAAATTAAAGCTGCTCGCCGCCAGAGTCGAGTGTCCGAACTGAATTTGGAGCAAGTGTCTGAAGATATTCGTTTCCAGACCACTCAGCTTTACTACCAACTGCAAAATGCGGATGCACAGGAGACCATCGCTCGGGCTGCGGTTGAAGACTCCGCTCAAACTTTAAGGGACGCTCAACTCCTCGAACAAGCTGGACTGGGGACCCGTTTCGATGTTTTGCGAGGTGAAGTTGAATTAGCCAATGCGAATCAAGATCTTACTCAAGCTCTGGCAAATCAACGGATAGCTCGGCGCGAATTAGCAGAAGTCATTAATGTATCTCAGGAAGTTATCCTCGCTGCCGCAGACGAAATTGCGGAGGCGGGGACCTGGGACTTGGGGTTGGAAGAGAGTATTGTTAAGGCTTTTAAAAATCGCGCTGAACTAGAACAATTTCTTCTAGAGCGAGAGATTAATGAGCAACAGCGGCAAATTGCCCTTGCGGACGTGCGACCCCAAGTAACCGTTTTTGCAAATTACAATTTGCGGAATGAGCTCGATGATAGCGTTACTGGTTTTGGTGATGGCTATGCGTTTGGAGCTCAATTGAACTGGAGGATTTTTGACGGTGGTAGCGCACGGGCTCAAGCTCGTCAATCAGAAACCGATATTCTGATTGACGAGCAAGAGTTCGCGAACGAACGAGATCAAATTCGCCTAGAGGTCGAGACGGCTTACTTTAACCTGCAAGCCAATCAAGAAAATATCCAGACTTCCGAGAAAGCAGTAACTTTGGCAGAGGAAAGTTTAAGACTTGCTCGTCTAAGATTTCAGGCTGGCGTGGGTACTCAGACCGACGTAATTAATTCTCAAACCGAATTAACCAACGCCCGGGCGAACTTCTTGGATGCGATTATTAGCTATAATCTCTCTCTGAACGAGCTGCAGCGGTCGGTCAGTAACTATCCAGAAGGAATTTTGTTTGATCTTCCCGACCGGCCTTAGGCAACATCGTTTCGTTCCTCCCTACTCCCAAATTACCTGCTCGGGAGTTGCTTCTGGAAAAATGTAGTCGGGCTTCTCACTACGGGGCAGCTGCCCAGATAGGACCAGATGAGCTAGGCTGTCGCAAATGACACGGGTGGCGAGAAGAGCTGTCATGTCGCTGACATCGTAAGGAGGAGAAACCTCAACCACTTCAAGACCGCAAACAGGCGCACGACGAATAATTTTTCCCAACAACGCTAACGCTTCCCGCGGTAGCAAACCGCCTGGTTCGGGCCACCCAGTACCAGGGACAAAACCAGCATCAATACAATCGATATCAAAACTGATATACACACAATCTGTTCCATCTAGGGCTCGTTCTAAGGCAAATTCGGCAGATGCGTCGATTCCAATATCTGTAATGTCAGTAACGGTCAGGATATTCGTGGCGCGTTCACGGCAAACCTTAACCCCTTGTCGGGGAACCTGCCAACCCCCAATACCTAACTGCACCAAATTCTTCGCGGGAGCGTTACGCATATTAGTAGCGTGAAACCACGGACAAGTATGCATCCGCTCATCAAGATCGGTCTCTTGGGTATCTACATGCCGATCAAAATGAATGATGCCAACCTTTTTATTGCCTAGATGACGGCAAACACCTCGGACAGTAGGGAAGCCAATGGAATGATCCCCGCCTAATATGATCGGAAAAGCGCCGGATTCAAATACGTGAGCAATCCCTTTGGAAATTTGATCAAATGATTTTTCATTGTTGGCAGGAATTGTAAAAATATCACCAACATCGCAGAGGGTGATTTGTTCTCGAAGATCTACTCCAAATTCAAAATTGTAGGGCGTGTACAGAGCGGAAATTCGTCGGATTCCCTGAGGTCCGAAGCGGGTTCCAGGCCGGTAAGTTGTGCCGGAATCGTGAGGAACACCAACAATTGCTACATCATAATTCCCCACAAGACGCACGTCTTCAAGATATGGGGCTTTCAAAAAAGTATTAATTCCTGCGTAATGGGGAAGCTCTCCCCGAGAGAAAGTCGGAATACTGCGATCACGAATACTGTCCGCAGCTTCCAATCCCAATTCCAGTCCCCGATCGACTTCTTGTTGCCAGCCGGTTAGAGGAAGTTGATTCTCTCGCTCTAAGGCCTCCTGGGCCTCGGTTGGAGACTTAAATAGCGGATTCTCATTAACCATAAGCCGTTTGCTCCTCTACAACATCAAGGGTGTCTTCAAGACCCAACAACTATACCGAAGTAAATTTACAATCAGTGCAAACCAATAAAGCTATGTAAAGCATGATGTTCTGTGAACTATGATCGCAACTTTTCGTTGCATAGGAAATGTGATTCGAGAACAATCGCCCTAAAATAGTCAGCTCGTAAGGGAATATGTTTGGAGTGGGCGAAAATCAACGAAATTTATTTACAGACTTCGTTCCAGAGAGGATGTCGGGGACCTTGGTGGCAAATTTTTTGAGCTTTTTGGGCCAGTCTCTGCCGCTCGATACCAGGAAGCCCAAATAAAATGTTTCGACTTTGCCAAACTAGCAGTGCTGTGGTCAAACCTAGACAGAAAGAAACACAGACTGCTGCTGGGCGATTATAGTAAATGGCATATCTAACGGCAGCCCAGGTGAAATGATCCCGCAAAAGCGAAATTTCTGAACGCATAGACCAAAGACCGTAAACTCCGAACGTTAACCAACAGAAAAGAGTGATTTGCCAACGGCGCCAAACCATGCGCCGATGAAGTCTCTCAACTT